>NZ_JANDMF010000021.1:0-87595 GCF_031626875.1 Clostridium sp. SHJSY1 | reverse complement strand
TCTTTGTTAACATTTTTATCACCCAAGAATATTTTATTATAAAAACGAAAGAGTGTCGACTTTGTCGACACTCTGAAGTCATCTCTTTTGAGATGACTTCCTCTATATATACTGCAAACGATAAAAAATATTACTTGCTTCTCTTAGGTGGGAATCTAATTGTAAGCTATGGGTTAACTTACTTGAAGCAAGAGGTTTATCACCATGACTTTATTATAGCTTTTCTTTATTTATTAAAATAGATATCTTTAGTCCCTTTTTTTATAGGACTCTTGTCCTTTTTTAATGTCTACATACATTCTTTAATTGCTCCTTCTAGCACATCCATTCCATATTCAACTTGTTCTTCTGTCATAACTAATGGTGGTAAAAATCTTATTACATTTCCAAATAATCCTGCATTTAATAATATAACACCTTTTTCATAACATCTTTTAATTACCTCTTTTACAATATCTGTATCAGGTTCTTTTGATTCTCTATCTTTTACAAATTCTATACCAATCATAGAACCAAGACCTCTAACTTCCCCTATTACATTAAATTTTTCTTTCATCTCATTAAGTCTTCCAGTAATATATTTCCCAAGTTTAAGTGACTTTTCACATAAATTCTCTTTTTCTATCTTTTCAATTACTTTAAGTGCTGCTACACAACCAAGTGGACTTCCACAATATGTTCCACCAATTCCACCAACACATGCGGAATCCATTATTTCTTTCTTTGCAACTACAGCACTTAAAGGAATTCCTGCTGCTATTGATTTTGATAATGTAACAACATCTGGTTCTATTCCATAATATTCATGAGCAAACATTTTACCAGTTCTAGCAAATCCAGCTTGTACTTCATCTACTATAAATACTATATTATTTTCATTACAGATTTTTTGTAATTCTTGCATATACTTTGCTGTTGGAACTACAAAACCACCTTCTCCTTGTAAAGGCTCAACAATTAAACATGCTATCATATCTGGAGAAATTGTTGTTTTTAACATAGTTCTAAGCTTTCTAATACACTCCTCTGCATATTCTTCTGGAGAAACTCCAAGTGGTGCTCTATAAGCATATGGATAATCAAACTTATAAGTATCTGGTGCAAATGGCCCAAATCCATTTTTATAAGGTTTATATTTACTTGTAATTGACATAGTCATATTTGTACGACCATGAAAAGAACCTGTTGCTGAAAGAATACCTGTTTTTTTAGTATAAGTTCTAGCTATCTTTATAGCGTTTTCTAAAGCTTCTGCACCACTATTTGCAAACATGACCTTTTTTTCAAAATTTCCAACTGTTATTTCTGTTAACTTTTTTGCTAAAGCTCCATAAGACTCATATGTTACCACATTGTATCCTGGATGGATATACTTCTCTGTTTGTTCTTTTATTACACTTACTATTTCTTCATCGCAATGTCCTACATTTTGAACACCAATTGCTGCTGCAAAATCCAAAAAAACATTTCCATCAACATCTTTAATTAAAGCTCCCTTTGCTTCTGAAATAGCAATATCAGTTGATACAGATACTCCATTTGCCACATATTTCTTTCTTTCCTCTAAAATGGCCTTTGATTTTGGTCCTGGTATTGAAGTTACTAACTTTACATTTATTTCTTCTATCATTATATAAGCCTCCTACTCATTTAATTTTCTTCATAAAAATAGGGTCTTCATGATTATTTACATGAAAGACCCCATCGTCTAGAATTTTTTATTTTTCTTATATAATAATACTTTTAATTTTTCTTTTCTATGTTCAAGCATTATAATATTTTTGTTCTTTTTGGCTAAAGTACATATGAATGTTTTATCTATGAAACCTTATGAACTCCTATTTCGTTTGGCTCTAAAATTTTTTCTGTATTATTTAAGGCTCTTTGAACCCTTGTATATACTGAATCTGGTATATTAAATTTTTCCTTATCCCTTAAAGCATCATTAACAGGTATTACTTTATGAACTAGCACTCCATCACCTTTAGGTTCCCTATATACCCATGTTGGTATTACATTATATTCTTTTAACTTTACCTCTCCATCTTTTACATCTAATGTAAATTTTATAACTGTTCCATCTTCTGTATCAGAATCAATATTTTCATCATGTGTAACACCTTCATCTGCACATTGATTTGAGATAAAATTTCCTTGTGAATACACTACAAAAGTCTTTTTCCCTTTGCTATTTGTGATAACACCATATGGTTCTATTACATGGGGATGACTTCCTAAAATAATATCAACTCCCATCTCACTTAACTTTTGTGCCATATTTTTTTGGGTATTATTTTCTTTAGTAGAATATTCATCTCCCCAATGAAGATTTGTAATTATAAAGTTTACTCCTGATTTTTTCATATCATCTATATTTGAAGCAATGTTACTATAAAATGTATCTAATTCATCATAATTAAAAGTATTTATAAGGCCATTAACCTTATTAGGTATAGGAATACTATTTATAGTTCTTTGTCCATTTTCTTTCTCCGTTTCATAAGTATATGATATTATTCCTATTTTCTGTCCATCTACTTCTTTTACTAAATATCCTTTGTCATTAGTGTTATTTTTTACTCCTACCATATCTATATTATTGTTTTTTGTGACACTTAAAGTACGTAAAAAGCCATCAGACCCCTCATCTAAAATATGATTATTTGCATAATTTATCACATTGATTCCCATATCCTTAAGGCTAGGCAATACCTCATCTGGACTATTAAAAGTTGGGTATCCTGAATATTCTCCTCCACCAAATGTTGTTTCTAAAGTTCCTATAGCTATATCTGCCCCTGAAACTACATCCTTCATATAATTAAAGCTTGGCTTAAAATCATATCCATCTTTTGTTTTAGCTCCTACTAGCTGTTTCCCATGAAAAAGTATATTTCCTACAGATGTTATTTTTATAGTACTATTAATATCAGGCTTATTCTCTAATGTAGTATTAACTGCCTCTGCTTTTTCTTCATTCTCAACAGTTTTAATCTCCACAGAATCTTTTTTTATAATTTCTGTAAATATAAGAATACAACCAGCAACAACTAATACTGTTATTAAAGTAACCTTATTAAATATTCTTGACTTTTTAAATCTTCCCATCCCCAAAGACAACTCCTTTCTTCACTTACATATATTGTAATATTATATAGCAAATTTAGTCAATAAATCTTTTTTAGCCAAAATAAAGCCCACCACTTTTTGTGATAGGTCAATATCATAGATACTATTTATTTAAAATACTATTTATATATAATGCAATTTTCACTTTCATACAATCATCAAAGTTATGTAAATCACAATTTAAAAGCTCTTCTATCTTTTTTATTTTATATTTAAGAGTATTTCTATGTAGAAATAATTTTTCTGCTGTAAGTGTTATATTACAATTCTGATTTAGATATGTTTCTAAAATTTTTAGAAAATCATTATCTTTATCATCACTATTACTAATTGCCCCTAAAGTGTCAGTGAAGTAATTTTCCAATATATTTGTATTTTTAATGTCAAATAATAGCCTGTAAATTCCTATGTCTTTATATGTTGTAACAATCCCATCTAATCCTTGACACTTTGCACTATTTATGGCTAATTCCGCTTCATTTAATGATTGTTTCATCATTTTTAATTCTTTATATGAGTTTCCAATGCCTACACTTACCGAAAGATTATCCATCCTTCTTTTTAATACTTCTTGTATTTCATTTAATGCTTTTTGTAATCTATTAATACAATTTTCTTCTGATCTATTTATAAAAACTACTGAATCATCCTTATCAATAATAGGAACTTTTAGTGCATGCTTTTCTAATATATCTTGTACTATTTTTCTAAATGTAATTTTAATTTTAGATATACTTTTTTCATCTTCTAAGTTCTTTACCTTCAAATACCTTTCAAATCCATCAATATCTATAACACAGGTAAAACATTCACCTGATAAATTGTATCCAAAATATGTTGCCTTCTCTATAGCATCCCCAGCTAATTCTCCATCTCCAAAAAGAATATTACTAAAAAAATGGGTAAGAGAATTTTCTTCAATACGAGATAACACAATAGAATTGCTTATTTCCCTTGATACTTCAACTAACTTTACTTCCCATGGAAGTGTAAATAAAGGAAGTTCAAGGCTGTCTGCAATTCTAATAACTTCTTCTGAAATGCTTTTTATGTATGGACCTATATTTATAATTAATCCTGATCCATTTTTTTCACTAATTCCTTTAATAAGCTTTTTTAGTATCTCCATATCATCTTTGATTCTAACACCAGTTATTATTATAATTTCTCCACCTTGTAACCATTTGATTCCCTCTAATGGATTTTCAAAACATTCCGCAACATATATCCATTCTATACACTTTTCTAATCCTAATGCCCCTCCAACAAGATTAATCTTTTTCAATGAGTCTAATTTAAGTATATCTTTAACTGAAATTGACATAATAGCCCCCCTAATTTTTATCAATTTAACTCAATATTATGCTTATTATATTTTTATCATATACTTATTAATAAAGAAAGATATATATACAAAAATTTCATTTAATTGAAATAAACGTCTCACAATATTATGAGACGTTCATAAAACTTCACCTTATTCTAATACATAGCTTTCTACTTCACTAACTTTTCCTTTTCTAAAATCCTTACCTAATATATTGCTAATTATAAATCCAAGTAATATCCATCCCAATACTATATATGGAAAAATATTATTAGGAAACTCTGGAATAGGATAAATATTAGAATATAATACATATAATAATGCTACAATTGATAATATTGGAACTATTAAATGAGCCTTACTCCAAATTCCGTTCTTAGTAAAGTATACTATAGCCCCAACACTTGTAAAAATATATGAAACAAGTATTGCTAATGACCCTATAGTTGCTAAATATCCAAATACCTCTATTCCATCACATTTAAATAATGTAAGTTGTACTATATCTGAAACTATTATTATTAAGATTAATGCAAAATATGGTGTATTGTGTTTAGAATGAAGTTTCATCATAATCTTAGGCATTAATCCATCTCTACTTAATGCAAATAACATTCTTGAGCCTGCACAATATGCTCCAAGTGCACATGAAAAATTTGAACATGCTGCAACTAAAAGTAATACTGTACCAAAACTTGTTGCTATATATTTTGTGGATAAATCAGTAAGTGGTAAAGTTGAAGATGATAATGCTTCAAGCCCTTTTGGATCAAGTCCAAATCCCATAACTTGTGCATAACTACATACTAGGTAAAATGCTCCTGATACAAATACTGCACTTATTATTGCTATAGGAATAAACTTTTTAGGATTTTTTGTTTCTTCACCTAAACTTGAAGCACTTTCAAAACCTATAAAAGAAAGGAATGCTAATACTGAAGCTGATGCTAATGCTGATGTACTAACTCCATTTGTTTTAAATGGCATTAAGCTTAATCCTGTTGTAGTTCCAACTTTAAATATAATTATAATTGTTAATATTAAAATAAGAGATATAGATATTCCTTCTACAACTAGAATAATTCTATTGCATATCTTAGCATCAGCTATTCCTAAAATGATCATAGCTATTGAAGCTAACATTGAAAGTGGAAGCCAATTCACATTTACTCCAAATACAGCTAAAAATGCTGAAAAAAAATTTCCAAAGCCTACTGCTGTTCCCCCTCCAAGTGTAATATATGCTAGTAAAAGAGCCCATCCCGATGTAAATCCTGTTTTCTTGCCTAATGCTTTTTGGGTAAAAGTATAAAGTGAACCTGCTGCTGATATATATTGATTGAATTTTATAATTGAATAAGACACAAATCCTACCACTATAGTTGAAATTAAAAATACAAGTGGAGCAGAAAATGAACATTTCTCTGCCATCAAAGACACATTTAGTGACATTGCTGCAGTTGGTGCTATAATCGCTACTGATAAAGCTATTGTCTCAATAATACTTAAATTATCCTTTTTTAAACTTAACTTTTCCATTATTATTCCTCCTAAAAACTATTTTAATTAAGAAATTCAAAAAGACGCACTGTTTCTTGTTCAGTGCGCCTTTGCATTTAATTTATTAAACTTTTTGTTTTACTTTTTATAATGCTTTATAGTATATTTCTTTAATCTCTTCTAGACCAAACTCTTTTGGATGGTTTACAATACTTGCTTTTGAAACTTTCATACAATTTTCCGCCATCCATTCAACATCTTTTTCTTTAACTCCAAGCTCTCCTAAATTTACTTTTAAATCAATCTTTTTAAGGAATTCACTTATAGCTTCTGCACAATCTTCTGCTCCACTACCTCCAAGTATTTTTGATATATCTCTATACTTCTCCTTAGAAAATTGCCATGAATTTTCTACTATTATAGGAGTTAGTGCTGCAAGTCCTTTTCCATGAACAATATCACATAACCCACTTGCTGGATGTTCCATTCCATGAGGGGCTGTTACTCCAGCAACTCCTATTACCATACCTCCAAGTGTACTAGCAAGACTTACCTTTTCCCATGATTCTAAATCCCTTGAATCATCATATATTTTAGGTAAATGTTCTGCTAGCAACTTTATACCATAAAGTGATTGCATATCAGTCAATGGCTGTCCTATTTTGGAAACATACGATTCCATATTGTGTGCTAAAGCATCAAACCCCACAGATGCAAGTATACTTTTAGGCATTGTAGTCATAAGTTCTGGATCTATAATTGATGATTTTGCTGTAATTACATTAGTTCTTAAAGATTTTTTGTCCTTTGTTTCAGGGTTTGTAAGAACTGAAAAACAATTTCCTTCACTACCTGTTCCACAAGTTGTTGGAACTAAAACTATTGGAAGTGCTTCATTTCCTTGCTTTATTCCAAATATATATTCAGATATAGCTCCACTGTTTTTAGCTGAAAAAGCAATGCTTTTTGCAGCATCCATGATACTTCCACCTCCAAGACCTAATACAACATCACATCCTGTTTCCTTAATAACATCAACACCTTCATATACTGTTGTAGTAAGAGGATTTTGCTCAACCTTATCAAAGATTTCATATTTTATATCTGCTCCTTCTAATAGGTTTATAGTTTTATCAAGCAATCCAGTTTTTTTTGTGCTATTTCTTCCTGTTACTATAAGTACTTTTTTACCATACTTAGATACTTCTTTCCCTACCTCACTTATTCTACCTCTCCCAAATAAGAGGTTAACTGGCAAGTTATAATTAAAATTCATAAGTACTTCCTCCAATTAAACTATTTTTTATATCTAATGTTTTTTCTTTTAAATACAATTTTATCATAATAAAAAAAGATGCCTTTATTTTTTAATAAAGACATCTTTGTCATGTTAATAATAGCAAACTTAATCATTATATTATATATTTGTACTATACAATATTTTAGTGCACACTGTACAATTAATTTAATTTTCTGAATTATAAATGTAAATTACACTAATTATATATATCTGAGAATTCTATATTTATTTTTTCTATATATCTTTCACTTTTATTATTGCATTGTTCATTTTCTTCTAAAGCTTTTCCTTGAACTAATTTGCATGGAAGTTTTATTATAAAGATTGTTCCATAATTCTCCTTACTTTTAGCTGATATTCTTCCTCCATGTAACTCTACTAAACATTTAACAAGTGAAAGTCCTATTCCACTTCCTTCATGATCTCTTGCAAGTGATTTATCAACTTGTATAAAACGTTCAAAAATAGAATTTACTTTTGCTTCTGGAATACCTCTTCCTGTATCTTTTACCTTTATACAAACACTTTCATCACTTGTCTCTATACTTACCATTATTTTGCCTCCCTTTGGAGTAAACTTAACAGCATTTGATAAAAGATTTAATATAATTCTTTCAATTTTCTCTGGATCACATCCAATTATCTTTTCTTCTGTATCTGTATCAAATATTAATAATAACCCTTTATTTTCTATATATTCTGCCACTGAACTAGTTATGTCTTCTACAGTAGAAATAATATTTACATTCACTTCATTTAAATCTAAATATCCTGAGTCAATTTTAGTTATATCAATTAAATTATTAGTCAATCTTAGAAGGCGATAACAATTTTGTTTCATTATGTGTGTATATTTATTCATATATGTAGATGCATTTTCACATTTGCAATTTTTCAGCCTAAGTTCATGTAGCTGTAGTGCTGAAAAAACAACATTTATTGGAGTTCTTAACTCATGTGAAATATTTGAAAAGAATTCTGTTTTAATCCTATCATACTCTTTAATCTCATATAGTCTTTTTCTTTCTTCCTCAACATTTTTTTGTAGCTCTTCCATATGCTTTCTTTGAGTAATGTCAATAGCTACAATCATTAGCAACTTATGCTCATTTTTCATTTTACCTATATTAGCTAAATAACAATCCCAAATTTTCATACTTCCATCTTTTGTCTTTATAAAAACTTCTCCACTATGCTTTTTTCTTTCAGAGTTATCTCCGAAAATTCCTTTAAAAGGTTTAGATATTTTTTCTAGATGATCTTTAGTTTCTATATCTTCACTAGTATATCCAGTAATATTAACCCAATTCTTGCTTACTGTTACTATTCTTCCATCATCATAATATAACATAATTGGAACTGGAGCATCTTCTACAGCATATCTAAATTGTCTTTCTCTCTCTTTTAAAGCTTCTTCACTCTTTGTTCTTTCATTTATCTCTTCCTCTAGCATAATATTAAAGTCTTTTAATTCTACTGTAATCTCTTCTAATTGCTTTGTTTTTTCTCTTAGTTTATTTTCTAAATCAATATTGCTTTTTCTTAATTCTTCATTAATCCTTTTTATCTTATCAATATACTCCCTATCTTCTACCTCTAACCCTTTTTTAAGGAGTTCATTCTTTTTTAATTCATTAATCAAATTATCCATCATTTATTACTCCAATATTACAGAATATTTTATTTTATCACCATTATCCATAATTACACTTTTTTCTTTGATCTAAAAAGTAACATTGTTGAAGTTTGATTAGTATGACCTATAAATTCTTCTCCATATGTTGCAAATCCTATTGTAGGAATAGAATTGAATATTTCAGCATATGATTTATCCTCATCCCTACTCTTAAGTTTTAAAATTCTCTCTATACAATCAAAATTTATTATTCCTTCAATTTTTCCATTCTCTCTGATTTCATTATCTATTACCCTGTTGGTGTCTTTAAGTATATCTGTTGTTTCTAATAGAGTAACTTCCATCCCATTAAGTATCTTACAACGAAATTCTATTTTAGTATCATTTAAATGTAAGGGACATCTTACATATATGTCATCATCTCCAACTACTAGCCCTACGGGATTTGTAATAAAATATTTTCCCACATCATCAATAGAATCTGCACCTACTGCATCTGCATAGGCTATTCTAGCTGGCATATTATTAAATTCTATTACTTCCCTAGTTGCTTCATTAACTTTATTAGCTATTAACGTATTACCTAAGTTTTTAAAGCTTTGTGTCTTAATGATATTAAATTCAGCATCATCATTTATTTTTAACATTAAAAGAATTGTTGCTCCAGTATATGCTTTTCCATTCGCACATACATGAGTTCTAATATGTTTATTATCATCCCCTGCAGTTCCACCAACAAAAAAAATATTTGTCCTATTCCCTATCTTGTCCATAATTTCTTCTTGATTTTTACTTATTCCATCAATTAAAATTATCCCTACATATTTTGTTATATCCATAGTATATAAACTCTCTTGAAAATATTTTTCAAAAGAATTGAAAGCAGGTTCTAAATTTAAATTTTCATCAATATTCTCAACTACTTCTAATTTCATATCAGAAACAACTTTTGAATTAATAGCCATAGCTACAATAGAATTGCTCATCATTTGTCCACTTATTATTTCCCCTGCAGTAGAGCAACCAATTATAATACTTTCACTAAAAGTTTCTTTCATAAGATAACTCAAATTTTCTTGATTAAAATTTGAAGAGGCAAAAAATACTATTAAGTCTTTATCTGAATTTTCAAATTGCTTCTTTATATCTAATATACTTTCTTCTTCTGTAGTTTTCTTTGAGAAAGCTGTTTTTATATTCAAATTATTTTCTTTTGCATTAGTTTCTATTAATTCTCTTTTTATATTCCAAAGTTTTTCTATTATCTTTGGATCATCATATGAATATTTATTAAATTTATTAGGATTAAGTCCCTTTAAAATTAATTTAGCTTTAGTCATCTCTCTAATAGCTGGATTTCCTTTAGATCTTTCTTCGATTATTTCTTCAATCATTTCTTTTACTTTACCAGGCAAGCTGTCTCACCTCCTTGTATTTGTTAGTTATGATTAACTATACTGTGACAACCACCAAAATCTAACAATATTATAGCATAATTTTCTATAATTTACTTATTCTTTATACTTCATATTTTTCTAATTTACAATTTATTTACTAATAAGATAGTATATAACTAAAAAATATACAATTGTTTAATTATACACTCAAATATTTAATTAAAAATATTCTATTGTTAAATTGTCTTAACAAATATTGATTGTATAAATATTAATAAGGTATACTTAACCTCATAAGGAGTTAAGATTAACTCTGTTAAACAAACCCTTTATAAATACTTTTGTTTTATGGAAATTTAATTATAAAAAACTTAGGAGAAATGAAATATGAAAGATTTGATTTTAAGCTTCATGGAAACCCATGGTTATCTCGGTACATTTCTTATGATTTTATTAGAAAATGTTTTTCCCCCTATCCCTTCAGAAGTTATCCTCACCTTTGGTGGTTTTATGACTACTTATACTAATTTAACTGTTATCGGGATAATTGTCTCTGCTACTTTAGGTTCAGTAGTTGGAGCTGCAATTCTTTATAAAATAGGACATGCACTTAGCATAAAAAAACTTGAATCTATAATAAATAAATATGGTCATATTCTTAGACTAAAGATTAGTGATATAGAAAAAGCCAATTCTTGGTTTGACAAGTATGGTTACATAACTATATTTCTTTGCAGAATGGTTCCATTAATTAGAAGTCTTATATCTATTCCAGCTGGTATGACAAATATGAAATTCAGCCTCTTTATGATTTATACTACTTTAGGAACATTAATCTGGAACTCAATACTTGTTTATATTGGTTCAGTTCTTGGTTCTTCTTGGGAAGATGTTTTAGTCTTTATGGATGCATATTCAAATATTATATATGGAATTTTGGGATGTCTACTACTAGCATATTTATTTGTATTATTAAAAAGAAAATCTAAAAATAAAATTTAATAAAAAGAGATTCAAAATTATCAATATCACTTTGAATCTCTTTTAGTTATTCTTTCATTCCTGTATAAATCAAAATAGTATCTCTTAAAAATTCTGCCATACCAGGTTCATCTTTATCATAATATTTTCTAAACCTTTCATCATCTACATACATTTGTGCAAGTCCTGCATGAGCTTCACTACTATATTTATTCCAATAAAATTCAAGCCAAATTTTATGAAGCATTGCTGCTTCTTGAGCTTTTGAACTTGCTGGATTTCCATCTTTAAAGGCTTCTTTTAAAACTTCTTTAAATTTCACTTCCAATTCTGTGGCTTCCTTAAATTGTTCTTCTGTCAAATTCATTAATTTTATATTTGCTTTATCAATTATACTTTCCCCATACTTATCCCTTATCTCTTTACCATATTTATTTTCATTTTCTTCAACTAACTTCTTTTTAAATCCTTCAAATTTTTCTTTATTACTCATTTCACTTCTCCCTTCTTTAAATTCAATTGTTTTATCTAAATTCTCTATTAATTTATCTAATTGTTTTCTCTTTTCTAAAAGTTTCTCACGATGTTCTCTTAAAGCTTCACTTTCATTGAAGGAAGGATCATTTACTATTTTTTTTATACATTCTAAACCTACTCCAAACTCTCTATAGAAAAGTATTTGCTGCAGCCTATCAACTTCCTTATCTCCATAAATTCTATATCCTGATGAATTAATTCTTGCCGGCTTAAGAATTTCTATTTCATCATAATATCTAAGAGTTCTAGTTGTAACACCAGATAATTTTGCAAGTTTTTGTACTGTATATTCCATTTATTATCTCACCTTCTTCCTTACAAGTTAAATATACCTCTTTACGCAACGTAAATGTCAATAACTTTTTTATTTAACCTTTTCATTTAGCCACCCTAAAAAACCTTGCAATAAATTTATCCATTGCAAGGCTTTTTTGTATCCAACTAAAGTTTATTTTATTATTTTTACTTCACTTCCACTTTTAAGTAATTTGCATTGAAGTATTTCTCCACTTTGGAAATGTACCTTAAAAGTAATTTCTCCATCCTTAGCTTCTGCAAAGAATTTATCTTTAATAGTTACTTTATTTTTATCATAATCAACAGAAAATGCCTCATTAAATTGTTTATAAGTTGTCCAGCCTTGTGGTCCTGCCCCACTTCCATCAGAATTAATAGCCTCTAATGTTGTAACTCTGTCTCCATTAAAGTTTACTGGAATTTCAAATCCACTTGCACTTACTGTTCCATCATCTAATTCTGGTGTCTTATAATGGGTAACAAAAATATCCCAATCAGCACCTTTTGAAAATCTCATTGTTAGTGTAGCATTTACTCCATATTTATCTGTAATTAATTTATTTAGATATTCTCCCTTTATTGTTACTATATCATTCTCTCTAGTATAATCTTTTCCTAATACTAATTTTTTATCTCCACAAATTATTGAATTTAAGTTATTTCCATTTGATGTTAGTTTTATTGAAATATTATTATTTCTAGTTTCATCTTTTATAAATATTCTATCTGATTCAGCATATGAACTTCTTGTTTTCCAAGATGCCTTAATAATATTGTATAGACTTTGATCACTCCAATTAAGACTAGTTCTTCCCATATGTTGACCATTGTCCCAAAGCATCATAGTAATATTTTTTTGCTTTGCGTAATAAGTCACATATTCAAAATACTTTAACATTTCACCATGCTCAATACCATTTAAATTATTATCAAATGCAAGTAATCCATATTCACCACAGATTGTCCCAATTCCTTTTGATGTAAAATGATTATACATTCTATCAAAAGAATTTTTCAGCTCCGAAATTACAGTATCATTCATAGTTGTTGTCCCTGCTATATTAACACTAAATGGCCAATATCCATAGTAATGAAATGTTGCCATTATATTATCATCCTTACACTTTTCAATTGTATTATATAAGGATTCACATTTATCATCACTATCATTAGTATTTAATGTAGGTAATACTAACATACGAGTTGCATTTTTGCCTCCTGAATTTCTAACTATATTATAAAATTCAGTATTTACTTGCTCTAATGTTTTAATTTGATTAGCAGTATCTCCTGTAAATTGTGGTTCATTTAATGATTCAAAACAAACTTTATCAGAATAATCTTTAAAATAATCTGATAATTGAGTCCAGATAGCTTTATATTTTGCTATTGATGCACCATTGTCTCCACTTGTCCCTATTGAATTAGCCCAACTCCATGAATCATGATGTATGTTTATCATTACATATAACCCCTCATCAAGAGCCCATTTTACAACTTCAGCATAACGATTTAAAAACTTTGAATCAATTTTATAGTCTGGTGCTGCTCCTGTACGCATTACAGTTGTAAAAGGCATACGTATACTTTTGAACCCTTGAGATTTAATTTTTTTAATTAATTCCTTTGTTACAATTGGATTTCCCCAAGATTCTTCCCCTCTATCGCCATTTGTATCAAAAGAATCAAAACTATTACCTAGGTTCCAACCTGGTTCCATAGCATCTGCATACTTTTGAGATTTACTTTTTGTTGCTGCTTCTGTCTTAACCATTGGTGTACATATCAAACAAGTTGGAATTAATAACACCAATGCTACTAAAAATACAAGTAATTTTTTTGTATTTTTCATAAATTTGTTCCCCCTTAATTTATATTTTTGTATTTTTACTATATATATTAAATTTCCTAATTAATATATATTTACCAGCTACAATTATATATTTTTTCTTCTCTTATTTAACAAAAAATTCTTAAAAGTCCTAAATTAACTCTTATTTTATATTTAATTCAAAATTCAAGAAATATGATTCTAACAAGAATCTTTTATAATATTTACTTAAAGTTGCTTTTAACACTTTACATGAAAAACATAATTCAATTCAGTATATTTATATAAAAAATTTCTAAAAATAAGATAATTAAAAAATTATTTTTAATATATAAAGGAGAGATAAATGAAATGAAACTTTATAATGCTGTTATTAAAGGTATTGCACATTATCATCCAGAGAACCAAGTAGAAAATGATTATTTTATTGAACATTTTGAAAAACAAGGTGAAGATATTAGGCCTTTACTTTCAAGTACTGGAAGAGAGACTAGATATATTTCAAATGATCCTAATGAAACTATAGTTACTATGGGGATTAATGCAGTTAAGAAAGTTTTAGAAAAAACTAATGTTGACCCACAGGAACTAGGTATAATAGCCTTTTCCTCTGGAACTCCTGAGTATTTATCTCCTACTAATGCACTAAAAATTCATGATGCAATACGTGCTAGTAGTAAAGCTTCAGTTTATGATATAAATTCTAACTGTGTTGGTATGATAGTTGCTTTAGATCAAGTTAGTAGAATCATGAGAGATAATCAAAGAATAAAGTATTCACTTGTTGTTGGCTCTGATCAACTTAATAGATTTTCTAGATCTACTGAATCTATAACTTATGCCAACTTTGGTGATTCAGCTTCTGCAGTTATTTTAGAGAATGTTCCAAATACTGACCATGGATTCATAGATTCAGATGCTTATACTAATTCAATGAATAATGATAAAATTCTTTTGCCTGCTGAAGGATTATCTTCAACAATTCATGATTCTGATTTGGATGTAAAAGATAAATTAGTAAAGTGGGTCCCATTTAACTTTGATGGTGCTTTTTATAGTGCTAAGATTTCTATAGAAGAAATCATTTCAAGAAATAACCTTACTAAAAATGATATAAAAAAATATTTTGTTTCTCAGTTTGCTATAAAAAGTATTGAACAAATATGTAATGAACTAGGTGAGGATATAGCTAAATTCCCATTCATAGGAAATGAATTTGGCTACACAGGTACCACAAGTCCTTTTTTGGCTCTTGAAAGATCTATTGAAAATAATGAGCTTAATCATGGAGATTATATAATATTATGGTCTGTAGGAGCAGGTACTACTTGTGATTGTGTTTTATATAAATATTAAAATAAGACCTGAAGTTAACATATTATCTAACTTCAAGCCTTAAATAATTCAAACTTTAGCTACTATGCAAATTTAAATTTTAAATTTGGATATTTGCTCTTTCAATACCTCCACCTTTTCTTTTGCTGCAACACTTTGATCTAATACATTATTTGACTTACTATTAATACTAGCTGCTTTGCCTGCAATTTCTGTAGTTCCTTCTGCCCCTTGATTAGTTGCTTGTGCAACCCCATCTATAGTTTGTAACAAATCTGTTATAGACGCTAATAATTCTTCTGAAGTAGCACTAAAATTTGTTACAAGCTCATCTACAAAATTAGCATCATCACTATATTTTTCAGTAACTTCCAAAATAGTCTTATAATCTTTATCTATATTTGTAGATATAAATTCTAAAAGTCTATTGGCATCACCTGAAAGACTATTTACTGATTGAGTTACTTTACTAGTTATACCTTGAATTTTCCCTACTGCTTCTTTTGACTCTTCTGCAAGTTTCCTTATCTCTTCAGCAACAACTGAAAATCCCTTACCTGCTTCCCCTGCTCTTGCAGCTTCAATTGCTGCATTTAAAGCTAGAAGATTTGTTTGTTCTGTTATTTGCATAATAGAATCAGACAGAACATCAATTTCTCCAACAATTTTAGATTCATCTATTGATTTTTCAAGTTTATCTCTAGTACTTACTAATATTCCAAAAGTCTCTTTTTGAGCTTCTGATATATATTTTTTTGCATCTTCTGCTCTACTACTTATTTCTCCAACTTTAACAACTCCATCTTCAGATTGATTTGCTATTGATTGAACTGCCTTTTCTATTTCTTCTGATGTTGCTGACATTTCCTCTGCTGAAGCTGCTGTTTCTTCCATTCCTGCTGATAGTTCCTCTGTTGTTGCTGATATGCCTTCTATATTTATATTCAACTCAGACATATCTCCTTTTATATCTTCAACAATGCTACTTATACTATCAGAACTTTCATTTACGGAAGTAACTATATCCTTTATGTTAGCAATAAATTTGTTTATACTTATAGCTAAATCATTTATTTCATCTTTTGATGAAACCTCTATTTCTTGAGTTAAATCTCCACCATTCTCTGAAAGTTCGTCTAACTCATTTTTCAAAATACCAAGTGATTTAACTATTGATCTAATAACAATAACCATTACTATAATACTAAATATAATAATACTGCTTATAATAATACTACTTATTTTTAATGTATTACTATACTGCTTGTCTCCATTTGCACTAGCTTCATCTGCTAACCTTTTATTTAGATCAGATAGCTTTAATAATTCACCTGATGCACTATCAAATGCTTCTTTACTTTCTTTATTCATTATTGTCATAGCTTCCTTTGTCTTTAATTCTCTACTAAGGGCTATAACTCTTTCATGTAAAGTTAAATACTTAGTCCAATTTTCTTCAACCATGTTAAATAATTCTTCATCTTCTTTAGTGGTTATAGTTTTCTTATAATCTTCAAATTTTTCTTCAATTTTAATTTCTAATTCATTTATTTCTGTCTCTTTTAAGTCCATTGTTTTTTTATCATCAGCAATAATATGTTCATACTCAATTATCCTAAAATCAGATGTCATTGTGTTAAGTTCTTCAGCATATTGAATACCTGGAATAACTTCATTTGATATATTAGTTGATATATCATTTATATTTTTTAAATTAATTGAAGAATAAATCCCTAAAAAAGCCATAACTAAAATTAAAACCGAAAAAATAGAAATTAACTTTCCTTTAATTGTTCTTAACAAGTATGTTCCCCCTCTGCAGTATATAAATTTATAAATTCTAAAACTTTCTGTAATGATAATATCAATTTTCGACTTTAATTTCAAATGTTATTATCTTTTACTATTGGAATTGTAATTGTATTAATTTCATTTCAAAAACACCTTAACTATTATCTACCACTATATGTTAAACCTTGTTATAGCTACCCCTAAGTTCTCTGCTGATTGGGAAAGAGACTTCGCTTCTTTCGTTATCTCTTCTAATACAGCTAATTGCTCTTGACTTGCTGCAGCTGTTTCTATACTTGAATTAGCATTTCCTTTTGCTGTTGTTTCAAGTTCTTCAATATTTTTAATAACTTGTTTATTTTGTGTTGAGATTTCTTCCATAGATACTGACATTTCCTTCGTTTTCATACTCATATTTGATACCGCATATTCAATCTCCTCAAATACATTACTTACCTGATTTGTTCTATCAATACCCACTTTAACTTTTTCCGCCTCATTTTCTGTAGATGCTACCGCTTTAATCATCTCATTTTGAATATCCTGTATTAAAGAAGAAATTTGCTCTGCAGAAATACTTGATTGTTCTGCAAGATTTCTTACTTCATCAGATACAACTGCAAAACCACGCCCTAGCTCTCCAGCTCTTGCAGCTTCAATAGCTGCATTTAATGCTAAAAGGTTAGTTTGTTCGCTAATCCCCTTAATAATTTCTGTAATCTTTCCTATTTCTTCAGAATGTCTACCCAGATTCTTTATAACACTTGCTGTCTCCTGAGTTCCTATACTGATTTCATTCATCTGATTAACTACCGATTGTACTATTTCAGTGCCTTTTTTTGATGCTTGAAAAGCACTTTGTGATAATTTAGAAACTTCTTCTCCATTAATTAAAATATTACTAATACCTTGTGACATTTTTGAAATAGAATCTGTAGCTTCATCTATACTCTCCATTTGTTCACTAGCTCCATCTGCTACTTTCTGTAATGTTAAAGATACTTCTTCTGCTGCTTTTGCTGTTTTACCAGCACTTAATACCATTCCTTCTGAAGATACTGCAACATGTTTTGATGCATCTTTTATCTTTAAAACAAGTTCTCGTAAGTCCTTTGACATTTTATTGAAATAGTTGCTAAGTTGTCCCATTTCATCTTTACTTTCTAGATTAGTTGTAACTGTAAGATCCCCCTCTGCTATCCTACTTGTAGCTAATTGAATATTGGATATAGAATCTCTAATATTCAAATAAAAACCTATAAAAATATATATAAGCAAAGCTATTGTAATAAAAGAAAGTAAGTACATAAATACACTTTCTTGAACAAGGCTTTGTTTTTCACTTACAAGCATATCATCAATAACTTGGAAAGTTTCATTGTATAATTTAAATACTTCATCGATTGCTACTGTGGTAGTATCATAATATTTTGTTGCATCAAATGTTAAGTTATTCTTTTCTTTAATTATGTTTTTCTCTAATATTTCTACAAGCTTATCTCCTGCTTCTCTTGAACTTTTATCAAGCTCATATAATGATTTTTTTGCATTTGCATTTTTTTCATATACATAATTTAATTGCTCTGAAGCTCCCTTTAATGCTGAAGATATAGATTTTGTTTGGAATACTAACACTGAAAAATCATCCTCAGTCATTGATTTCTTGGCTAATACCCCTGAACCTTTTCCTCTAGCTTGTCCCATATACTCTGTTCCCACAGGAAACTTATTTATTATACAATCAACTAAATAATACTTTTCTAGATTTGAATCTGGAAAAAGCTGTGTTTTTTCTGCTACTTTTACATTATATTTAATTATTTTATCAATTAATTCTGTATGCTTTTTAAATGAATCTGCTTGAGCTAAACTTAAATTTTCTTTTTTTAAATTCTCCCATTGGTCCTTTATTTCATTCCAATCATCTTGTATGCTAAATTGTTTGCTATATTTTTTAATTTCATCATCTAATACTAAGATTGATTTATCTATTTTAGTTTCTACTTCATCAATTTTTCCTTTTACATCTGTCCTTCCCCCAAGATATGTGGATGATGTTCCACGATGTTGAGGCATGTACATTATTAAAGGAGTTATCTTCTCACTTAATTCTAATCCTATTTGTTGATTTTCTAAAACCTCAACTTTCCCATTTAAATCTTTCAAAAATGTTAATTGAACAAAAATTAAAGGAATAATAAAACATAACAAAATTAATAAAAATTTAGCTGAATATTTTAATCTTCCTAATAATACTATTGCTGGTTTAAAAATTGACTTCACTTTATATACCTCCATATTTTAATTATCTACAAACATTTCACATTATATTATTCGACACATTATTATATTTCTTGAGATATTTCTTTCTTCATATTATGGTAAAAATTAAGCCCAAGTAAAAAATACTTGGGAATTAGAAATTATATATTTTTTATTTCATTGATTAAGTTCCACAAAAAGTTCTATATTGAGCATTTGTTTCTGGCAACTTTGAATATTCTATTTGTTCAGGAGAATATGAATATGGTCTTGAAAGAACATTTAGAAGCTTATTCATAATACTGTAATCACCTTTTTTAATTGCAGCATCTAAAGCCTCTTCTACTCTATGATTTCTAGGTATTACTGCTGGGTTACTACTTTGCATCAAATGTTGTGATGACTCTCTTGTTTCTTGTTGCCTACCTAACCTATCTCTCCATGCCTCATACCATTTAGTAAACTCATCACTTCTAAATAATATTGTATTTTCAAAATTTTCAAAAGTTAATTCACAGAATGTATTTGTATAATCTGCCTTATATTTCATCATTATATTAAGAAGTTCCTCAATAAGTTGTTCATCCTCAATTTCTTCATTAAATATCCCTAACTTTGCTCTCATTCCTGCTAACCAATTACTATGATACAACTCTCCAAAACTTGAAATAGCATCTTGAGCCAGTGTAACAGCTTTCTCCATATTTTCATGTAATAATGGCAATAAAGCTTCAGCCAATCTTGCTAAGTTCCAAACAGCCATGTTTGGTTGATTTTTATAAGCATATCGCCCCTTAATATCAATTGAACTAAATACTGTTGCTGGATTATATGTATCCATAAATGCACAAGGTCCATAATCAATAGTTTCACCACTAATAGTCATATTATCAGTGTTCATGACCCCATGAATAAAACCTATTAACTGCCATTTAGAAATTAATGATGCTTGCCTTTTTACAACTTCTTGAAGAAAAAGATAATATGGATTTTCTTCACCACTAATTTCTGGATAATGTCTCTGTATTGCATAATCAGTTAAAGCTTTTAACTCATCTATAGTTCCCCACTCTGAAGCATATTGAAATGTTCCAACACGTATATGACTATCTGCAACTCTTGTAAGAATTGCTCCAGGTTGTTCCTTTTCTCTATATACTATCTCTCCTGTTGTTACTACTGCTAAACTACGTGTTGTAGGGATTCCAAGGCTATACATAGCTTCGCTAATTATATATTCACGTAGCATTGGTCCAAGTGCAGCTCTTCCATCCCCTCCACGTGAATATGGTGTTCTTCCTGACCCCTTAAGTTGAATATCAACTCGATTTCCTAAAGGAGTAATTTGTTCTCCAAGTAACAACGCTCTTCCATCACCAAGCATGGTAAAATGGCCAAATTGATGTCCCGCATAAGCTTGTGCAATAGGTATAGCCCCTTTAGGTATTTTATTTCCAGCAAATACTTCTACACCACAATTACTTTCTAGTTCTTTTACATTTAATCCAAGAGGAGTTGCTAACGTCTGATTAAATGCTACTAATTTAGGTGATGATACTGAGGATAGATTTACTTTTGAAAAAAACACTTCTGGTAACTCTTTATAACTATTCTCTAAATTCCATCCCATTTCTATTTTTGATTTCATATCTATCAAGCTTATTCTCTCCTTTCCATTCCTTCTATAATAATTTTTTCACTAAAATAAAATTATTATTTAATCTAATATTTAATATGAATATTCCTATTTAGTTTTTTCTTATGATTAATAATTATTCTAAAAACTTTAAATACAAGCATCTTATATAAAAATAGATCATAGTTTTTCTGTTATTCAAACCTATTAATATTAAAAGGAGCTATTTACAATACTCTATTGCAAATAGCTCCTTAATACTTTATATTTAATTTTTAGCTTGTACCTTCCACTCTAAAATTCCTGTAGAAAAACTTCCATTAGAAGTCATCTGAATTCTTATTGAATTTGTATTTACAGGTGTAAATGTTGTAGTGTTGTACTTATTAATAGATGTTCCAAGTCCTGAAGGATTCTTCACATCAGCCCATTTACTTCCATTCCAATACTGAATTTTATAAGATTTAGGTACATCAACACCTTGATCATCCTTAAACCAATATACATCACTTTGAGATATTGTATAGTTCTTATCAAATTTATATTGAACCCATTGAGTTCCAGTTTGAGGCCAATTTCCATATACTAAATGTGTTCTATCATTTGAACTTGTTGGATCAAACCCATCATTTAAAGCACTTACATTTTCCCAATCTGAACAATATGATGTACTAGCTACTGCTTTAGATGCTATATTATTAACCTTTTGCGTATCTGTTCCTGTACCACTAGTTGATACTTGTACTTTATATGAATATTTTGTTCCTACAGCATTAATATCAAATGAAGTTAAATCAAGCATTTTATCAGGTGTAGCACAAACTACAAGATAAGCTTTTTCTTCATCTCCTTGAAGATTTAAAGTATTAACTCCACTATTCCACATTGTAGAATATCTTGTCTTACCATCTCTTGTTTTAGTTACAATACTTGCACGGAAATCTGCTCCTGAAACTGACTTATCCCCTTGGAAGTTTACTGACACTTGCTTGCTATTCATATTAATATTAAGAGGTATAATATTATATCCACCTTGCTGTGGAGCTCTTGAATCTGGTACCTTAAGCCATCCATCACTAGTACTTTCTAAAGTTGTATAAATCTTATCATAATTTGAACTGTCTTTAAGAAGGTCATTTAAATAATTTAAATAGCTAGATTGTCTCTTGAAGTCCATAGTTACCATTCTTCTAGCATATCCACCTAACATATCTTTTGTTGATGTTCCTGACAATCTTTGAAGCTTGTCAAACATTATATCATTATTACTATCATGAAGCATTTTTCTCATTACATCCATACCTAATCCAGTCATATTATCTGGATTTTCACTTACATATAATAAAAACGGCCAAGCATCATAGTAATTTTTCAAATGTGGAAAATAATAATCTGAATTTAAAACTATTGGTTGAAAGAAATCTGAAGTAGGCCCATAAACATTATTCCCATATTTATAATAAGTACTTCCTAGATATTGATCTCTAAACCAATTCGCCAATGTCTCATACCAAGGTGAAGCTATTGTTCCTCTTTGATGCATAGTAATAGCGTGAGCATATTCATGAGGAATTACCCAACTAGGTGGATCCACCCTCATAGCCCCTGGCTCTACAGCTAAATAAGCAAATCCATTTGCATCACTTGACATATAAGCCCAATCACTTTCTATTTTAGACAATCCTGTTTTATTTATGTATAGATTTGTTTTATAGTGAGTACTACTAGAATTTATAGGACTATTTACAGAAACACTAGTGTCATCTAGTCCCATTACGTTAACATAAAAATCTCTAATAGTCTCTAAGTTTTGAAGATTCCCTTTAACTAACTCCTCATTAACAGTACCTGTTTCATCGTTCTTTCCCCATATAATTTGGAAATGTTCTGAAGACATCCTGTTAACTGACTTGTCACTTAAATCATAAAATGGATCTCTCGCAACATAAGTACTACTTACAGCTTGTTGACTCACTGCAGTATTTTTTTGAGATGAATTAGTCTTAGATACTGCTGCATTTACATTGGTTATAGAACTTAGAATAGTAGCAGATAAGATAATTCCCCCTAAAAGTTTACATAATTTTTTTAAAACCATTTAAATCCCCCCAGACATCTGATTTACTATTATTTTATAACGTTTACTTAAAATTAACAAGCAATCTCAAGAGTAAAAAAACATCAATCACGAAACACACCTATATTTAATGCTACACACAATATACCAGTTATGTGATAAACTAGCATATCTCTAACCAATAAAAGAACCAACTTTGAATTATAAAGTTGGTTCTTTTATATACTTTTTCACATTACTTCATTGATTCAATAATACTATCAGCAGTAGCTTCCATTAACTCAGAATCCTCTTCTTTCATAATGGAATTTAATGATACTTCATTCTCTAAGATAGTCATTTCTTTCATTTCATTCAAAAGTTCATGCATCAATTTCTCAGATTGAGGTGCCCATGATCCATTTTCTATAAGGGTAAATGTACGTTTTTGGAGATTTAAAGCCTTCATATCCATTATATAATTAAGCATAGGTGGATAAATTTTTAAATTATAAGTTACAGAAGCCAAAACTACATGACTATATTTAAATGCTTCAGAAATTAAGTATGAAACATGAGTATTTGAAACATCATACATCACTACATTTGTCATTCCCTTTTTAACTAACCTTGTTGCCAAATCATTAGCCGCAGCTTCTGTACCTCCATACATTGTTCCATATACTATCATTACTCCCTTCTCTTCTGGTTCATATCGACTCCATTTATCATATTTATCTAATAAATATCCAAAATCATTTCTCCAAACTAATCCATGTAACGGACATATATACTTAATATCAAGTTTACTAGCTTTCTTTAAAAGATTTTGAACATGTGGTCCATATTTTCCTACAATATTTGTATAATACCTTCTAGCATCATCAATCCAATCTCTATCATAATTAACTTCATCGTTAAATAATTTGCCATCTAAAGATCCAAAAGATCCAAATGCATCTGCTGAAAATAGTACTCCATCAGTAGTATCAAAAGTCACCATAGCTTCTGGCCAATGTACCATTGGAGCAGATACAAATACCATCTCATGCTTTCCAAAGGACATACTATCTCCTTCTTTTACTTCAACTACTTGATCTCCAACATTAAATCCAAATTGTCTCATAAACATAGCAGCCTTTTGTGTACATACAATTTTTACATTAGGATAACGAAGAATAATTTCTTCAATACATGCTGCATGATCTGGTTCTACATGGTTTATTACCATATAATCTAAATCTCTATCAGCTAAAACTGACTTTATATTCTCAAGAAATTGACGACAAATTGACCAATCTACTGTATCAAATAAAACTGTTTTTTCATCTAAAAGTAAATACGAATTATACGAAACCCCTCTTGGAATTGGATGAATATTTTCAAAAAGTGCAAGCCTTCTATCATTACCTCCAATCCAATAAAGATCTTCAGTTACTTTTCTAACACAATACATATATTTAATCCTCCTTTACATTTAAAATACATAATTATATAAACTATACTTCTATAAACATGGCTTTTTCTTCACTGCAAGCTGGGCAAGTCCATTCTTCAGGTAAATTTTCAAACAATGTACCTGGAGCTATATCTCCTTCCTTATCTCCTATTCCAGGATCAAACTCATAGCCACATCCATTGCATACATAATGTTTCCATACTGGAGCAGTTTTCTTTGGAATTGCTCTCTTCATCTTCTTCATTGGTGGAGCATCTTTCTTTAGCTCTCCATTGTCCAAAGCAGCAGTAAGTAATGGCAATACCTCCTCTAAATCTCCAACAATTCCATAATCAGCATTCTTGAAAATTTTTGCATTAGCATTATTATTTATTGCAACAATTGTTGTAGCATCTTTTATTCCTTTTAGATGTTGTCCTGCCCCTGAAATTCCACAAGCTATATAAAGATTTCCCTTAAACTTTTGTCCTGACATTCCTACATAACGATTTAATGGTAGGTACTTTAAAGTTTCTGCAACTGGCCTTGATGAACCAATTGCGGCTCCTGCTTGAACTGCAAGTTCTTCTATTAACTTCATATTTTCTTTTTCACCTATACCTAAGCCAACACTAACTACTCTTTCTGCTTTGTTGATTGGAGTATCTATTGGAATTCCAACTGTAAAATCATATCCATCCTTTTTAAGAGATTCAACAAGCTCATTAACTCTCTCTTCTAAAGTTCCTTTTTTCAATATTATCTTCTTACGATAGCCTGTTGCTGGTTCAGATTGCAAGTTTTTAACCTCACCCTTATTACTTTTTGGCATCTTACCTATAATATGAGCAGCTATAACAACTCTCTGAATTTCATTGGTTCCTTCATAAATTGTACAAATCTTTGCATCTCTATAAGCCCGTTCAACTTCCATGCCTTTCAAATATCCACTTCCACCAAATATCTGAAGAGCATCATTAACAATCTCAAGACAAACATCAGAAGCATATTGCTTACACATAGCAGCCTCCATACTATAAGGTTCATGTTTTCCTTTTAATTCTGCTGCACTATAAACAAGTAATCTAGCTGCTCTTAACTTTGTAGCCATATCAGCTAATTTAAATGCTATACTTTGTTGTTGACAAATAGGCTTTCCAAATTGTACTCTTTCTTTTGAATATTCTAATGCATGTTCATATGCTCCTTGAGCTATACCAAGAGCTTGAGATGCAATACCAATACGACCACCATCTAATGTGGACATAGCAATCTTGAATCCCTCTCCCTCTTTTCCTAATAGATTTTCTTTAGGAACTTTTACATCATTAAAAATCAATTCTGCAGTAGCTGATGATCGAATTCCCATCTTATCATAATGCTTGCCAAAAGAAAAACCTTCCCATCCTTTTTCTACGATAAATGCACTTATCCCTCGAGTTCCTATCCCTGGTGTTGTCACAGCAAATACAACATATATATCTGCTTCACCACCATTTGTAATAAATATCTTTTCTCCATTTAGAATATAATAGTCACCATCTAAAACTGCATTAGTTTCTGTTCCACCAGCATCACTTCCTGCATTTTCTTCTGTAAGTCCAAAAGCACCAAGTTTCTCTCCTTTGGCTAGTGGCACTAAGTATTTCTCCTTTTGTTCATCTGTCCCATATGCAGCAATTGGGTATGTCCCTAAAGATGTATGGGCAGATAGAATTACCCCTGTTCCTCCATCTATTCTTGATAGCTCTTCAACAGCAATTGCATAGCTAATTATATCTAATCCTGCTCCACCATACTTTTTAGGATATGGTATCCCTAACACTCCCATTTCAGCTAACTTATGCACTATTTCTGAAGGAAATTTATTTTCCTGATCCAGCATAAAAGCAATTGGCTTAACTTCCTCTTCTGCAAATGTTCTAATTTTTGCTCTCAAATTTTCATGTTGTTCTGTTGTCTTAAAACTCATAAATACACCTCCCCAAATTTACATAGCTCATTAAGCTAAATAATTAATTCATAAAACTTTTTCATTTATTTTTACTACTTTTACTTTTTTTACCACGTAAGTTAATTGTATACCTATCGAGTATACTTTTCAATTCTCATATTTTTCTTCTTTTTCTCTAAATAAACTAGAATCTCTTATTAAACTAATTTATATTTTTATTTAACCCTTTTTCTTAATTTTTAAAGCAAATACTCTACAAATCATTATCAAGTAATAACTTTTATTCTTTAAATCAGTTATCTTAAAAAAATATGCGATTAGAAGTATTTCTAATAGCATATTATAGATTATATTTAATATTCCTACTATTCCATTTTATAATGCACACTAAAAAAATCCCCTTACAAGCTCATAATCTATACAAATTGGATAACATTTATTTTCACTTAATTGCAATTTAACATCTATCCCATAGATTTCTTTTAAACTTTCTTTAGTTATGACTTCCTTAGGATTCCCATTACAAATTATTTGCCCCTTTTTTAATCCAATAATATTACTTGCAAATCTACAAGCATTGTTAAGTTCATGAAGTACTATAACAACTGTAATATTCTTCTTTTTATTTAATCTTTCTAGAACTTCTAATACTTCTAATTGATAAGACATATCTAAATAAGTAGTTGGTTCATCTAGCATAATTATGTCTGTCTCTTGAGATAAAGTCATTGCAATCCATGCTCTTTGTCTTTGTCCTCCAGATAAGTTCTCTATTTCTCTATCAGCAAAATCTTTAAGACCAGTTTCCTCAATTGCCCAATTAATGACCTCTTTATCATGGCTATTAAGTCCACCTATCATCTTTTGATAGGGAAATCTTCCATATGCAACTAATTGTTTAACAGTAATACCGCTTGGACAAGTTGGTCCTTGGGGTAAAAAGGCAACTTCAGTAGCAATATGTTTTTCTTTTTGATTTTTTATGTTTTTCTCATTTATAAAAATTTCACCACTTTTAGGCTTTATTATTCTAGCTATGGTTTTTAGTAGTGTTGATTTTCCACATCCATTTGCTCCAATTATTATACTTAATTCACCCTTTGGAATTGAAAAACTCATATTATCTATTATTAAATTTTTTTCATAGGCCACTGATAAATTTTTTACACTAATAGCTTCCATATTATTTCTCCTTCATCATTAAATAAATAAAATATGGTACTCCTAAAATTGAAATTGTAATTCCTACTGGTATTTCAATTGGAGAAAATAAATTTCTTGATATTGCATCTGCAAATAAAACTATTACTACACTTATTAAAGCAGATGCCAACAGGAAATTTTTATGATAAGGTCCTACTAATTTTCTTGCCATGTGAGGACTGATTAATCCTATAAATCCTACATTCCCTGCAAAGGCTGTTGCTCCCCCAGCAAGAATAACTGCATAGATTAAAAACTTTTTTCTTTCTCTATTTAAATTTAATCCAAGACAAGTTGCATGTTCATCAGAGAAATTCAACACATCTAGCTTTTTATAATTTAGTATTGTTAATATAAACATTATAATCACTAATGGAATTATTATTTTTGCATAACTCCAGCCAGCTCCCCAAAGACTTCCTGAAATCCAAACCAAAACTCTGTTATAATCACTAACTCCACCTCTAAATGTAAAAAATGTTATAAAGGCATTTAATCCTGCATTTATTCCTAGTCCAATCAATAGCAATCTTCTTGGTCTGATTTTATCTCTACTTGATAGAAAATAGATTAAAAACGCTGAAATCCCTGCCCCTAAAATAGCCATGAAAGGTAATATATAGATAGATAAACTTCCAAACTCACTATAATAATTTGAAGTTTTCAATGATATAAAGATTACAGCTGCCACTGCTGCTCCTGCATTTATTCCTATTATCCCTGAATCTGCCAATTCATTTTTTGTTATAGTTTGCAACAAGGCTCCAGCTGTAGATAATGCTATAGCTACAGAAATTCCAACTAACATTCTAGGCATTCTAATATCTAAAAGTGCTGTGTTTTGAAGCTTGGTACCTTGTCCAATTAAAGTGTTTATAATTTCTATAGGTGATATTTTATAACTCCCCCAGCTTAGATATAAAAGGAGAGATACTAATAACAAACTAAATAATATTAATGCTGTTATCTTAAAGTTGACTTTTTTCATATTAGCCTTTCTCCTTTCTTGCTGCCATTATAAAGAATGGAACTCCTATTAAAGCTGTAAATATTCCAATTGGTGTTTCATATGGACTATAAAATAACCTTGCAGCAATATCAGAATAGGTTAAAATCACTGCTCCTAATAAAAAAGAACATGGTATATTTTTTCTATAATCTTCTCCTAATATTTTTCTTACTATTTGAGGAACTATAAGTCCAACAAAGGCAATATTTTTACCAACAGCAACTGCTGCTGCACACATTGGTATAATAACAATTAATGTTATTAATCTTATCTTTTCAGGATTTTGTCCCAGGCTTATTGCTACATCATCCCCTAAACTTAATATATTTATTTTATTTGAAAGTAAAATTCCTATTATTAATCCTATAATCCCAACCACTGCAACTAATTTAAAATCAGCCCAAGTAGCATTACTAAACCCTCCAGCAACCCAAAATGCTATTAATTGAGATTTATTTGTTAAAAGCCCTACAATAGTTGTAAGAGAGATAAAAAATGTACTCATAGCTGTTCCTGCTAATAGTATTTTTGTGATTGAACTATTATTAGCTTTTCTTGATATAAATCCTATAACTATAATTCCGCTAATTAATGCTCCAATAAATGATGCTATCATTACATTTGTAGTAGTTATTGAAATTCCAACTGCAAAAAATATTGCCACAACTAATGTAGCTCCTTGGCTTACACCAAGGAGGGAAGGTTCTGCTATTGGATTTCTTGTAGCTCCTTGAATCATAGCTCCTGTTGCTCCTAAAATCCCACCTGTCAGCAATACACAAAGTACTCTTGGAATACGGACATCTCTAATTAACACAAGTTCAAGCTTTTCAGTATAATTAAAGACACTATGCCATATTTCTGAAATTCCAATTTGGGTAGCTCCTAGACTTATGCCTAGAAACACCCCAATTAATAGAATAAAAATACTACAAACTATAAAAGTTATTGCACCTTTATTACTTTTTACCATTTAACATCTCCATTGCTTGGTCTAAAAGTAACTCTCTCCCTACAGAACTATATCCTTGATTAAAGTAAGGTGATGAAGGTAATTTAAGAGTTTTTCCATTTTTCACAGCAGGTAAGCCATTCCATATAGCATTCCCTTCCAAAGTCTTAAAATCTTGATCTGTTCCTATAACAACTATATAATCTGCTTTAATTTCTGCTAAACCTTCATAAGTTACTACTGGTAAACTTATATCACTTTGCTTTGGCATACCTTGAGGTTTAACTAATTCCATATCTTTATACAAAATATTTCCAAGACCTGCTCCATCAAATACATAGAATTTTCCATCACTAGCTAAGAAGGAAAGGTAAGTTGAATCTTTACCATAGGTTTCTTTAACCTTCTCCCCAACTTTTTTTGCCTTTTTATCATAGTTTTCTAACCAAGTTTTTGCTGCTTCTTCTTTATTAAATACTTTTGCTAAAGTCTTAACATCTTCTTTCCAATCTAAAGCTTCTAACTTAATCATTACTGTAGGTGCAATTTCACTTAATTGCTCATACATTTTTTCTTGTACTGTTGAGATTATAATTAAATCTGGCTTTAAATTCATTATTGCTTCTACATCCATAGTATCTTGCATACTATAGCCAAGTATTTTAGCATCTTTTAATGTACCTTCTAAATATGTAGGTAATTTTTTATAATCATATGCATCACTATTAGCAGTACCTATTACGTTGTATCCTAAAATGGATAAAGTATCACTATTTCCACTTAAATCTACTATTCTTTCTGGTTTTTCTGGTATTTCTACTTCTCCTTTAACATCAGTTACCTTAACTGTTTTGTTTTCTTCCTTTACTGTAGAAGTATTTGAACATCCAACAAAAAGCATTGATGTTATACATGCAACTATAAATGTTTTTAATACTGATTTTCTTGCCATATCTTATCTTCCTTTCAGAATTTATATTCTATATGTTTTTACTAAGGTAATTGTACTTGATATTCATTATCAATTCAATCTTTGAACCTAATTTAATTATTTTTGCATCTTATTGGATTATTCTTATTGTGCATAATGGATATATTAAATATAATTAATATATTCCTAAACAAATTGCTATTTACAATTTATTATGAGTAGAAATGAGGTAATCTATGCTTGTAAAATCTAGTGACGAATTCAAATCTGAAGTTTTAAAAAAGTTATGTTTTAGTAAAATTGAAAATGAAGGTTACACTTTATATAAAAATAAAAACAAGCCTGAACTTGGCTATTTAATTAGCTACTCAAGAGAAGATTACTATAACTTAGGTATTGCTGATTATACTATTCCAGAAGACTTCTCTTTATCCTTTGATAATTCTCAACTTTTAATGCGATTTGGTTTAGTTTATAAAGGAATCACAGAATTTAAAATTGAGAATAATCCTGTATTTTCTTTCACTCCATCTTCTTTCTTTGTGATTGAGAAAGATTTAAAAGGACAGCAAATTTGGAAAAAGGGGCAACATTATCATGGAACTGAAATAACTATATATGAAAAGTATTTTACTGAAATAATAAAACCTAACTTTCCAGATATATTTGATTTAGATACTTTTATAAAAAATTATACTTATACTTATCTACCTTTAGAAATCGTAGAAATCATTCGGGAACTACAAAGTTTAGCTAGCAAAAATGCTTTAAATGGTATGTATCTTGAAAGTAAAATATTAGAGTGCTTAGCAATTTTAATAAATGAGATTAATAAATCTCCTGAAAATGCTTTTACTAATCAAATTAACTATGGAAATATTAATATTGGAAATAATAGAACTATAAAGTTGACTTCTTCTGATATTTCTGCTATTCAAAAAGCCTATGATATTCTATCAAAGGAATATTGCAATCCCCCTAGTATAGAAACTTTAAGCAAGATAGTTTTTCTAAATGAGCAAAAACTTAAAGCAGGATTTTCAAAGCAATATCATATGTCTATTGGAGAATATACAAATCATATTAGAATGACTGTTGCAACAAACCTCTTATCAACAACAGACTTAAGTATTGAGGATATTGCCCATAAGGTAGGTTATAATTACTCTGCAAACTTTTCTAAGATGTTTAAAAAGATTTATGGAAAAACGCCATTACAGTTTAGAAAAACAAAATAGAGAAGAGTTACATTTACAATTAACTCTTCTCTATTTCAATCTAATATTTTATTTTTCTAAATCAATGTTTATTTTATATCTTTCTTCAATTTCAGGTTCATCAATTTGAGGAAGTGCTATTTTATATTTTTTTGTTTTATCTATTGTAGGTAGCTTAACTGACACAATTCCTTCATCAACATTTTCAAATGCTGCTCTTTCCCCATCCTCTGCCAATTTAAAATCATTGTATTCTTCATCTATAATAACAGCTTGATCTATATTCCTATAATCATAAACACAGTTACCCTCTATCTTAAATGTAACTTTTGTTTCCTTTTCTGAAGCTTCAATACCTTTTATTACCACTATACTATTATTTCCAACCTTTATAACTTGGTTCACTAATCCATCTATATTAGAAAACTCTCTAGTTTTATCTATATTAAATGCATGAATAACATTATTAAAAGAATATCCAGCTGATTTTTCTTTTTTAGTTGCTGGTCTGCTCTTTGTTATTGTTTCCTGAGGAATATTGAAGTTAGTGCTGTTTATTGTTGTTTGAAGTATTGGATAGGAAGAATTGTATATATCCATCCTCTTTATCCCCCATTTCTTAAGTATTGGAACTACAGTTACTGATTTCACATTTGTTAAATCATTTAATATCTCTATCTTACCTTCATACTTTTCCTTAGTTGAGTGAGACCCGACATCCTTTGTTTGCAACATCTTGCCTTTATCATCTATGATAACAAAATCAAAGATACCATTCATCTGGCTTTCCTGAGTTTCATTATATATGCCAGAATAATTCAATGTGTTTCCTAAAGGACTTATTGAAATATTGTCCATTTTTAACGTACTATTTGGTATATTTATGGTTTTATTTAACTGAACTACTCTAGAATTTGTCTGCTTATCACTTTTAGAAACCTTGAACTTAAAATTCCAAGGACCCTTTATCTCCCCAACATATACAATATTTATTTCAACATCCACATCCTCTGCCAAATCCAAATCAGAAATATTTGCTTCTGTCACTGTAATAAGGGTATTATCATCAACTTTTTTATCCTTATTACTCCAACCATCAACTGATTTACCATTAAGCATTATCCCCCCCATATAGCCAATCCCTTCTTTAAGGTTTTCCCCCTCCATAGTTGAAGTTATTGCCAATGTATTCCCATCTATAGTTATTTCATTTATAGTTACATTTATTCCATTCTTCTCTACAGACTTATTAATACTAGTTGAAAATTGTTCAAACTTTCCAAAGCTCTCTCCTGTATTTCCATAACCAATTAGCTTAAATATTGATTGAACACCTGGAATTGCCTTTACTATATCTGGTTTTATAACTACTACTGAACCCATAACCACTAGAATTGCAGCTGCTGAAGCCACTTTTTTATATACATTTTTTCGCTTTTTTAATTTTTTCTCTTTTTCTCCCTTTTTAATGCCACTCTTAATTGCTAAATCTATTCCTTTTGGAATTTTAATTTCATTTTTTATATTTTCTAAATTATCCATAATATTAAACTATCTCCTCATTCATAAATACTCTTAATTTATTTAACCCCTTATTAAGATAAGTTTTTATTGTACCTATTGGGCAGTCAAGAACCTCTGAAATTTCAGCTATGGTAAGATCCTGAAAATACTTAAGAAGTATAACTGTTTTACATTTTTCCTCCAACTTATCAATAGAACTTAACATGTCCAATTTCTCATCTATTTTATTGCCTTCACAATAGCCTGATTCACTTTTCATATCATCAGTTATATATACTATTTTCCTAGTCTTATTTATAAAATTTATAGAATTATTTATTAATATTCTGGTTAACCATGTTTTAAAATACTTAGGCTCTTTTAACTTATCAATGGATATATATGCCTTATACACTGTATCCTGTAATATATCCAATGCATCCTGTTCATTCTTTACATAAGCAAAAGCTGTTCTATAAAGCCCTTCTTTATTGATGTCAATTAGATATTCAAAGGATTTTTTATCACCTTTAATTGCCAGCTTCACTTGTTCTTCAACATTCATAATAAAACTCCTCAAACTTTAAAATTACATGTAATTTATATTTTACATTTATTAGACAATGAAAATAGACAAATGGTTTTAGAAAATTATAAAAATTTTATTTTTAATTAAAAAGGATATATTTATTTCAAGTTCATCCTAAATTTCAGTTTTACCAAGGACTAAAGTGTTATTAAAATGAAAAAACTAGATTAATATTAACACTAATCTAGTCTTTAATTTACTAATTAAAAACCAACTTTATCTGGATGTAATCCAGAACCACCACTATATTCCATACCATTAATAATCTCCATATCTTCTTGTGAAAGTTCAAAATCAAACACTTGTGTATTCTCCTCTATTCTTGAAGGAGTAATAGACTTTGGTAATGGGAGAATGTCCTGTTGCAAGATCCATTTGATACAAACCTGTGCAACTGACCTTTGATATTTTTCTGCAATGTTCATAAGAACTTCATTTGTTAGCATTCTTCCTGTTCCCAATGGACTCCATGCTTCTACAAGAATTCCATTTTTCTTACAATACTCTACTGTCTCTTCCTGCATCTGACCAGGATGGAATTCAATCTGGTTTACCATCGGTTTTATCTCTGTTTCCATTAATGCTTTTAAATGATGTGGCATAAAATTAGATACACCTATTGATTTGATTTTATCTGCCTTAAAAAGTTCTATCATTGCCTTCCATGTCTCTAAATTTATCTCTTCCCAGTCTTCAAACTGACTCTGACTTGCAGGCCAATGAATTAGATAAAGATCAATATAATCTACCCCTAAATCTTCACATGTCTTTTCAAAAGCTTTCAATGTTTTTTTGTATCCACGTTCTTTATTCCATACTTTACTTGTGATAAATACTTCCTCTCTTGGCACCTCACACTCAGTAATACCCTTTCCAACACTATTTTCATTTCCATAAATAGCTGCTGTATCAATATGTCTATATCCACACTGAATTGCAGCTTTTACTGCATTAACAGCAGTTTCACCATCTGGTGTCTGCCATGTGCCAAATCCAACACATGGAATTTTGTAATCATTATTTAATGTAAATGTATCTGATAATCTATTCATTGTTTGCCCTCCATAATTATATTTTGTCTTTCAAATTTTTTTATATTACTTTTTCTTAATTTTCCTCAATATCATTCAACAATGGTTTTATTATCCTAGCAGGTACTCCTCCTGCCACACAGTTATCTGGTATATCTTTGGTCACTACTGCACCAGCAGCAAGAATTACATTATTACCTATTGTTACACCAGGAAGAACTGTTACATTCCCACCAATCCAAACGTCATTCCCAATATTCACAGGCTTTGATATACCAAGATGTTTACGTCTACCCATTGGTGATAATGGATGTCCTACAGTGGTTATTAATGTGTTTGGCCCTATCATGACAAAATCTCCAACATTCACTGGAGCTATATCAAGAATAGTTACGTTGTAATTTGTAAGGAAATTATCTCCCACATGAATGTTTTCCCCATTATCGCAATTAAATCCTGGGCCGATACTTGGATTTTGCCCCACAGAACCAAACAATTTGCGTATAACATTTTCTCTTGCTGCTTCATCACTAGCACTAATCACCTGTAGCTTTGCACAGCCCTCAATTGCATCAAGTTTTCTTCTATTAACTCCTTCATCCCAAAAATCATATTCCAGACCTGCATCTAACTTTTCTACTTCTGTCATTGTTTTAACCCTCCAAAAAACCTTATAAAAGAACATACATACTCTTCTTTTAAATTCTCATTCTCACAAACAATTTTGCTCCATATCTTCATACAAGACATCTTCAACATCCTTGTAATAAAACAAGTGAAGAATTGTCTATATTCTCCACTTATTCTGTATTCATTCTATTTTTGACTTATTTATATGACTTTTCATAAATTTCTAAATAATCTTCATCAGACAATGGTAATGGATCTGCTGTAATATCACCACCAAGTACTTCATGTACTCTCTGAGGATATAACTTTAATTCATCTTTTGTGATTCCAGCCTCACTCATTTTAAGCTCAGAGCAACCAACTGCTGCAATAAGATCATCAAGTGCCTTTATGAAATCTTTTCCACTTGTTGGATTTTTCACTCCCATAGTTTTAGCCATCTTAATCATTGGCTCCTCTGCAGCTTTTCTTTCTGCAAAGAAATCATAATATGCATGTGCAGTCATAATAAGACCTGCACCATGAACTAAATCTTCATGATAACTTCCCATTACATGTTCAATGGTATGTGCTGAAGTACAAAGCATATAATAACCTGCAAGTGTATTTGCAAGAGCCATATTGGCACGAGCTTCTTTATTATTACCATCATTATATGCAATAGGTAGATTTTCTGCAATCAGTTCAATGGCTTTCAATGCAAACATCTCACCCATTGGATGTTGATTCTTATTGATAACACTTTCAGAAGCATGGAAGAATGCATCCATTCCTTGATATGCAGTGAATTTAAGCGGAACACTCATCATAAGATCCGAATCCACTATGGATAGTGTTGGAAACATAGATGGGTTATACATATCTAGTCTCCTTTTTTATTTATCTTTATTAATATCTAACATTATTCCATGACAGTCTCAATTCATTGACATGGCAATTTTATATCTGTGTTCTTACTCCTAGTGGAAAATATCAGAATCCTTTATCTTAATTCTGTTACTTTCTAATCATACTAAAAAAAAACATATAAAATATCATAATCTTACGAATCATGATATAATCTATTCATCAATTAATTCTGATTTTTTATAAGAATTTTTATTGAGAGGATTACGCCATGAGTAAAAAGCAAGAATATCAATCAAAATTAAATAATAATATTGACAAAAATATAGAATCAAAACTGATTTATACAACCTTCTTACAGCGTGAAAAAGTTCATTATCATCATTCCTATGACGAAGAACTCCTTCAATATGAATATGTACGAGATGGGGATATTCGAAGTATTGAGGAAAGTAAAAGACTATTTAGAACTGGTATAGCTGGAAAACTTTCTGAGGACCCCATTTTTGATAAAAAATATTTATTTGTTGCTTCTACAACACTTGCTACCCGTTTCTGTATTGAAGGAGGTATGGATGAACAGGAAGCTTATAATATGAGTGACTTATTCATCCAAGGTTTGGACAAATGTTTTACTGTTCAAGACATCTATGAACTTCAAACAAATATGATTACCACTTTCACAGAGAAAATGGCTGCCATACATTATTCATATCAAGTATCGGAACAAACATGTGATAGTGATTCATTTAACATTAAATATAGTAAGCCCATTCGTGAATGTATGGACTATATCTATTATCATTTACATTACAAGCTTACTTTGCAAGAACTTGCCAATCAAGTATCCTTGTCACCTAACTACCTAGCTATTTTATTCAAAAAAGAAAAAGGTATAACCATTCAAGAATATATTAGGTCAAAGAGAATTGAAGCTGCAAAAAATATGCTTCTCTACTCTGATTATACCCAAACTGAAATTGGACAATTTCTTGCCTTTAGTTCTAGTAGTCATTTTATAAAAGTATTTAAAGATCAGGTAGGATTAACTCCAAAACAATATCATAAAAAATATTATCGTAAACATGCAAAATGGGCAAATAAATTTCAACTCTAAGACATATAACTAAAAGCCAGCTTAAATAACTTCATTTAAAAAATATTTTCAACTGGCTTTCTTCTTATAAAAAGATCAAGAACAGTAATCCTTAAATCACTGTTTCATAATAATGTATTTATATTTTTTCTTTTTAAAACTTATAAAATCATGTACTTTTGCAATCAAACTCCTGAAAACTCGCATTTTTCCAGCATATTCTAAAGAATATAAGAATATTACAATACAAGAATATTTGATTATTTTCTTACTAGCTTCACAACATTCTCAACGTGTGCTGTCTGAGGAAACATATCCACAGGCTGTACTTCCACAGGCCTATATCCAGCTTCCTCTAATATCTTCAAATCCCTAGCCAAAGTACTAGGATCACATGAAACATAAACAACTCTCTCAGGTTTTGTTTCTCCTATAGCATGAAGCAGTTTAACATCACACCCTTTTCTTGGTGGATCTACAACAATAACATCAGCTTTTATCCCATCATTTATTAATGAAGGAATAACATCTTCAGACTTACCCACAGAAAACTTAACATTATCCACAGAATTAATCTTAGCATTTTCCCAAGCGTTAATAATTGCTGGCTCTATTACTTCAACTCCATATACCTTCTTAGCTTTTTTAGATAAGAATAAAGTTATAGTTCCTGTCCCACAATAAGCATCAAACACAGTTTCTTTTCCTGTAAGTCCAGCAAATTCTAATGCTTTATTATATAAAACTTCTGTCTGAACTGGATTAACTTGAAAAAATGATAATGGTGAAATATTAAACTTAAATTCACCTATGTAATCTTGTATAGTATCACTACCATATATAGTTATACACTCTTCTCCTAATATAACATTAGTATTTTTAGGATTTACATTTAATACAATACTTTTAATTCCTTCTATAGAATCAATAAGCGATTCTTTTAATTCATTCAAGTTAGGTATATCTTTAGTACTAGCAACTAAGACTACCATCACTTCCCCAGTCTTAAAGCCTTTTCTTATCATTATATGTCTTACTATTCCTTTAGGATTATACTCTCCATCTAAAGTAACAGGTTCTATGTTATTTTTAACTATCCATTCTCTAGTTATATTGCTAACGCTATCTGCTACCTCATCTTGTATCAAACAACTGTTTATGTCTATTATATTGTGACTTCTTGGAGCATAAAATCCTACTACTACTTCTCCATTAACTTTACCTATTGGAAGTTGTACCTTATTTCTATATCTATATGGATTGCTTTCCATTCCTAGTGGATATTTAACTAATTCCTTAGACAATCCCCCTATTTTAGAAATACAATCTTTTACTCTTTCCCACTTAAAATCTAATTGTTTTTCATAACTCATATGTTGAATAGAGCATCCTCCACATCTTTTAAAATATGTACATGGTGGAACTTCTCTACTCTCTGATGTTTCAATTATCTCTTCTAACTTTCCATAAGCATAACCCTTTTTAACCTTAATAATTTTTACACGAACCTTTTCACCAGCTAGGGCCCCTTGAATAAAGATTGGAAAGCCTTCTAATTTAGCTATTCCTTCTCCTTCATAACCTTCAGCTATTATATCTAAAATATATTCTTTATTCTTTTCTACCAACTTAAAATCACCCTTCATATTTGACTTCAATAAATTATATCATATATCTATAATAGCTATGAACCTATTATCTAATAAAAGTTTCACATCTTGTTGATATTTCATTAGTAACACCATCTCCCATTACAGAAATATCTCTAGCTCCACATATTCCATTCCCATTATAAAAACAATTTCTAGCATGACAATTCACAACTGGACCCATTTCCATTTCATCTTGGGAAGAAAAAATTTGCATTAATTCTCCTGCAAAATTTGTATTGCCTATAGCTGCAACTTCATTGACAACTGTATCCTGTCTAAAACTTGAACAATATGTATTTTCACTTGTATCTGAATTTATCCCTTGAACTAAGATTTCTCTTGCTCCACACAATCCACCTTCATTATTTACACAATTTCTTGCTGTACAATTTAATCTAACCATTTCTCCCACTCCTAATTAATACATTTTATATCTTAGTCTAAACATATTATTAAAATTTATTCTTAAAAACAAAAAAAGCACCCTTACGGGTGCAAGTACAGAATCAGTTGCCATTTAATTCCATAATAAGATTATACCTTATTTTATGTTGTAATATACATTATATCCTAATATATTTGGTCTGATTTGTAAACTTTTTGTTAACATTATTTATAATTCGCCAAACTTAACATCTTTGCCATCTTATAATTATAAATCACTTTTGATATATCAAATATTAACCCATTTGTTAAAAAAACTGTATCTTCTATTATAGTGGCTGGATCCCCTTCATCCAGACACAAAAGTTCACTATGCTCATTATCTAATTTATCACAATAAATCATCTTATCCGCAAAACCTATATTAAGCTTTAAATCCTTAAGGATATATTCATATATAGATTTCTCCACTATTTCATTATTCAAATAAGGAACTATATCCTTATTATAATAAGAATACTCTACTGCAAAATTTTCATCATCTAAAAATCTAAGTCTTTTTACAAAATAGAGATTTGTCCCCACAACACATCTCATTTTTTCTGCTAATTCCTCACTTGCTTCTATTACCCTTAACTCTAGAAGTTTAGTAGTTATCTTTTTAGATGGAAAATCTCCTGTTAATCCTCTCATATTTCCTAATGTGATAAACCCATCTTTGGATGTTTGTCTTATAAAAATCCCGCTACCCTGAACTTGATATAAATATCCCCTATCAACAAGCAAACTAATTGCTTTTCTGATAGTATTCCTGCTTACCATATATTCCCTCATTAACTCTTCTTCTGTAGGAAGCTTCTTGCTTTGTTTGTATACTCCAGATATTATACGTTCTTCTATTGAATTCCCTATTTCTTTATACTTTATTGCCACTTATTTATCCCCCTACATAGTTAAACTTTTACATAATTATATTGCAACATATTTTGCAAATTAAGTAAAGAGTTTTTTATCCCAAAGAGTTTTAAAGTTCTTCTCCCCTTGTCTCAATAACTTTTTTATACCAATGATAAGAATATTTCTTCTTTCTTTCTAGATTATTCTTATGATCTACATATATAAATCCATATTGCTTTTTATACCCATTTAACCAACTTAATAAATCTATAACAGACCAAGCATAATATCCCTTTAAATTAATTCCTTCACTAATTGCTGTTTTAACAGCTCTTAAATGTTCTTCAATAAATTTTGCTCTTGGAACATCCATTATTTCATCTTCTATAATTTGATCTATGTCACCTAACCCATTTTCAGTAACATATAACTTTACATCACCATATCTCTCTTTTAACATTTTAACTCCATCTACAAAGGCATCAGGTGATATTTCCCATCCCCATTTAGTATATTTTTTATCTTCCATAACAACTGATCTAAAGTATCTATCAAAATAAACTCCACCAGCTGCTCCAGTTGGATCTTGCTTTTCTGTAGAATTTATATCATAATTTTTAGCAACTCTCATTGGTTGATAATAATTTAATCCTATAAAATCATTACTGTCTGCATTTCTTTTTAATATATCTAATTCTTCTTCAGTCATATCAGGAAATGCATCTCTTTCTTTTAATAGATTAGAAACATACTCTGGATATTTTCCTTTTAGTATAGGATCATAATACCAATACAATTCAAAATAATTAGCATGTTTTGCTGCATCTATATTTTCCTCACTATCATCAATACTAAATGCAGGATTGAATACATGAGTTATTCCAATTTCTCCATACTGCTTTAATTTCTTATATATTTCCACTGATTTAGCATGTGCGACAAATACATTATGAGTTGCTTGGAAATATTTCTTTTGATCATTTTCAATAGCTGGTGGATGTGCTGCACTCATATACCCTGATTTACAAAATACTATTGTTTCATTAAATGTAATCCAATGCTTTACCCTATCTCCAAAAGCTTTAAAACATGTTTCTGCATATTTTACAAAAGCATCTATTGTAGCCTTATTAGTCCAGCCACCTTTTTCTTCTAAAACTTGAGGCATGTCCCAATGATAAAGAGTTACAAAAGGAACAATACCATACTTTAAACATTCATCTATTAAATTATTATAAAAATCTAATCCCTTTTGGTTAACTTCACCATCTCCATTTGGCATAACTCTAGGCCAGGACACTGAAAATCTATAAGATTCTAGCCCCATTTCTGCCATTAATTTTACATCTTCTTTATACCTATGGTAGTGGTCAACAGCAACATCTCCATTTGTTCCTTCAAATGTCTTACCTGGTATCTTTGAAAATACATCCCAATTTGATACTCCCTTTCCATCTTCATTCCATGCACCTTCTACTTGATAAGCTGCAGATGCTGCACCGAATAAAAAATCCTTTGGAAATTTCATCTTCAATCCCCCTTTTTATATTTTTGCCTATAAAAATAATTTATTGTAATATATAAAATTTATAGGTACAAATATAGTTTATAACAATTATTAAACTTTGTAAATGATTTCCTAGATTTTTTAATATATTTGTACAATAAAAAAAAGTTTCTGATTTCTCAGAAACTTTTTCAAAAGTTATTATTCTACAACACTAACCTTCATTAAGTTAGTTGTACCTATCTTATCAACTGGAACTCCAGCAGCAACAACTACTGTATCTCCCTTTGCTATGAATCCATGCTCTTCAGCTATTTGTACTGATTTTTCCATCATTTCATCTGTTGATTCCATTCTATCAGCAACGATTGGGAATACTCCCCATGAGAATGCTAGTTGTTTAGCTACCTTTTCTGATGGTGTTACAGCTATAACTGGACATTCTGGTCTGCATTGAGAAATTCTCTTAGCAGTTGAACCACTTTGAGTTGATGATATTATTGCAGCAGCTTGTAATTCATTTGCAGCATTACAAGTAGCTCTTGATATAACTCCAGAAATTGCTGGTGTATGAGTTTTAGCAGTTGAAACAGCTACTTCATACTTTAATTGCTTTTCAGTTTCTTCAGCAATTTTAGCCATTGTTTGAACTGCTTCTACTGGATATGTACCATTAGCACTTTCTCCTGATAACATTATTGCATCTGTACCATCTAAAATAGCATTTGCAACGTCAGATACTTCTGCTCTTGTTGGTCTTGGATTTCTGATCATTGAATCAAGCATTTGTGTAGCAGTTACAACTGGTTTTCCTGCTGCATTACACTTTTGAATAATCATTTTTTGAACAGCTGGTACATTTTCTATTGGAATTTCAACTCCAAGGTCTCCTCTTGCAACCATTATTGCATCTGATGCTTCTAATATAGAATCTATATTGTCAACACCTTCTTGGTTTTCTATCTTAGAGCAGATTAAAATGTGTTCTCCACCATTTTCATCTAATAATTTTCTTATAGCCTTTACATCATCAACTTTTCTTATGAATGATGCTGCTATCATAGTAACTCCAATTTCACAACCAAACTTAAGATCAGCTGCGTCTTTTTCAGTTAAAGCAGGAAGTTGTATTGAAACTCCTGGAACATTAACTCCTTTGTGAGTTCCTACAAGACCTGTATTATTAACAACACAGTGAACCTTGTTTCCTTCTACTGATTTAACTGTTAATCCAACTAGACCATCATCTATTAAGATAGTGTTTCCAGGTTTAACATCATTAGCAAGACCTGCATAAGTTACTGAACACTTAGTTGTGTCTCCTATAACTTCTTCTCCTGAATATATTGTGAAATCTGATCCTATTTGTAATTCAAGCTTACTTGGTTCAAATTTCCCAGTTCTTATTTCTGGTCCTTTAGTATCAAGAATTATAGCTATTTCTTTGTTATATTTCTTTGATAGTCTCTTAACCTTTTCTATTCTTCCACCATGTTCAGCATGGTCTCCATGTGAAAAGTTATGTCTTGAAGCGTTCATACCTGCTTCTATAACCTTTGATAAAATTTCATCACTTTCACTAGCTGGACCTATTGTACAGATCATCTTAGTTTTTCTCATGAAAATTACACTCCTTTTTTTGCTTTTAAATTCATCTTTTACAATATATAATAAATTAAATTGTAACCAATTACTTTGATAACACTTCAGCTACACGGTATAATTCTTCATCAAACTTTCTTTCCATAGCTAATGCTTCATCTATATCATCATCAACTATTTTATTATCTCTGATTCCTATAACTCTTGAAGTCTTTCCTTCTAGTAAAACCTCAACAGCTTTAGCTCCCATTTTTGATGATAATACTCTATCGAATGCACTTGGGCTTCCACCTCTTTGTGTATGTCCTAAAATAGTTGCTCTTGTTTCAATTCCTGTTACTTCTTCTACTTCTTTAGCAAGTTCAAACGCTCCACCAATTCCTTCTGCTAAGATAATTAGGTTATGCATTTTTCCAGCTGCTTTACCTTCTAAAATCTTTCTGCATAAAGCATCTTGATCAAATCCTAGTTCTGGAACTAATATAGCTTCTGCTCCACCTGCTATTCCTGAATGAACAGCTATATCTCCACAATGTCTTCCCATTACTTCAACTATTGAAACTCTTTCATGTGAAGTAGAGGTATCTCTTATTTTATTTATAGCATCTACTACAGTATTTAGTGCTGTATCGAATCCTATTGTATAGTCTGTGTAAGCTAAGTCGTTATCTATTGTACCTGGAAGACCTACTGTTTTAACTCCTAATTTTGACAAAAGCTTGGCTCCCATAAAAGAACCATCTCCACCTATTACAACAAGGGCATCAACACCATAAGCTTTAAGTATTTTTACAGCTCTTTTTCTAACTTCTTCTTGTTTGAATTCAAGACATCTTGCTGTTCTTAAAACTGTTCCACCTCTTTGAATTATATCTGATACTGATGTTCTGTCCATGTTGAATAATTCACCATTAATTAATCCAGCATATCCTCTTTTTACTCCCATTACTTCAAGGCCATTCTCTAAAGCTGTTCTTACTACAGCTCTAATAGCAGCATTCATTCCTGGAGCATCTCCTCCACTTGTTAAAATAGCTATCTTTTTCATTTTCGTTCCTCCTTACACAATATTGGGACACCATTAGTCCCATATATGTTAAATCTGTCCACTTATTAATTACCGATTTCTATTGTACAAAACTTATCGATATTTATCAATGGAATTTGCAGAACTTTTACACATGTTTTTGCATAAAACTACAATTATATAGTTTTATTTATCACACATTTATTATACCCTAGACACAATAAATTTATAGACAATTCAAATATTTTTTACGAATTAATTATTGTAATAATTTTCATTTGCCTATTTGTGAATTTTTATATAGTTTTTATCATTTTTCTTGTTTTTTCAATATTTTTTTCAATAAAAATTAATGGTGGAAATTTATAAATAATATAACTTTCCACCATCATCATCATATTATATTTCTACAATTTTAACATTATCTATTCCATATTTTTCTTTTATTATATCTATTACTTCACTTTCTGAATTAATCCATCTATCTCTATTTAGCCTATAATATTGTCTTCTATCTGACGCAAACAAGTAAATGACAGTATTTCCTTCATAGCCTTTTATTATGTCTTTAAATTCTTTATTTGCCTCCCTAACCTTTTCCTCATTTTCCAGCTTAATATAAACCTTCTCAGAATTTACTTTTTCTAATCCATCTATACTTTCGCATATTAATTTAGGAAGTTCATCTTCTTTTATGCTTATTCTACCTTTAATTTTAACTATTGAATCTGGTTCAATTAAATTTCTAAGCTTATCTAATGTTCTTGGAAATACTATAACTTCTATTGTTCCAGTTAAATCTTCTAAAACTAAAAAAGCCATCATTGTATTATTTCTAGTTACTTTTTGCTTAACTTCTGTAAGTATTCCTCCAATAATAACCGTATCATTATCTTTTAATGGTGGCTCATCAATTAGCTCATCTTCTCCATCTACATCATTAGATAAGTTTTCTTGAAGCATATCATAAGCTTTGTATACTGTTTCTATTGTAGTTGAAGTTTGAAGTTCCAAACTCTTTTTATATTCTTCTAATGGATGACCCGATAAGTATAATCCTGTCATTTCTTTTTCCATTGATAATAAATTTTTTTTATTAAATTCTTTTATGTTGGGAAAATTAACTTTAGGTAAATCTAATTTATCTTCATTTAATCCAAAAAGACTAATCTGTCCATCTATATTTCTTTTTCTCTCACTAGATACTCCATCCATTACCTTTTCATATACAGCTAATAACTTAGATCTAAAAACATCAAAATTATCAAGTGCTCCAGCCTTAATTAAACTTTCAACAGCCCTCTTATTTACTGATGATATGTCTATTTTATCAATGAAATCTTCTAAAGAATTAAATTTTCCTTTTTCACTTCTTGCCTTAACTATACTTTCTATTACATTAATCCCTACATTTTTTATAGCTGCTAAGCCAAATCTTATGCTATCTCCCTTAACGGTAAACTTTGAATAACTTTCATTAATATCAGGAGGTAACACTTGTATTCCTTGACTCTCAGCAAATTTAATATAATGAACTACTTTTTCACTAGTTCCCATAACAGAATTAAGATATGCTGCTATAGTCTCCACTGGATAATATCTCATTAAATAAGCTGTTTGATATCCTACAACAGCATAAGCCGCAGCATGACTCTTATTAAATGCATAGGATGCAAAATCCATCATTGAATCAAATATCTTATTCCCGATTTCTTCACTAATGCCATTTCTTACACACCCTGGAACATCAAGATTGCCTTCATCATCTACAATCCCATATATAAAGTTCTTTCTTTCTTCTTCCATAACCTTGTGTTTTTTCTTAGACATAGCTCTTCTAACAAGGTCACTTCTTCCCCAAGAGTATCCCCCTAATTTTCTTACAATTTCCATAACTTGTTCTTGATAAACCATAACACCATATGTTACATTTAAGACACTTTCAAGTTCTGGAGTTAGATATTGTACTTTCCCAGGATTTCTTTTACATTCTACATACTTTGGTATTTCAGCCATAGGGCCTGGTCTATACAAAGATATTCCAGCTATGATATCTTCTATATTATCTGGCTTTAACTCTTTCATAAACGAAGTCATACCAGGAGATTCCAACTGAAATATACCTGCTGTTTTTCCATCTCCTATCATCTTATATACTTCTTTATCATCAAAATCTATCTTATCTAAATCTATTTCTATTCCTCTATTTTCCTTAATTATCTTAACTGCATCATTCATAACAGTAAGAGTTCTAAGTCCAAGAAAGTCCATTTTTAAAAGACCAAGTTCTTCTAATGTTGTCATTCCAAACTGAGTTACTATCATTTCCTCATTTTTTTGAAGTGGTACATATTCAACTAAAGGCCTAGAAGATATAACAACACCTGCTGCATGTGTAGAAGAATGCCTTGGGAGCCCTTCTAAGTCCTTACTAATATCTATAAGGTTCTTTACCCTTTCATCTTCTTCATAAGCTAATTTAAGCTCTGGGTTTAGTTCTAAGGCCTTATCTATTGTTATCCCTAGCATAGTTGGTATCATTTTTGATATTCTATCAACTTCTGCATAAGAATAATTCATTGCTCTACCCACATCCCTGATACACATTCTTGGTGCCATAGTCCCAAAAGTAATAATTTGAGAAACATCATCTACTCCATATTTCTCAACAACATAGTCTATAACCTCTTGTCTTCTTTCATAACAAAAATCAGAATCTATATCTGGCATACTTACTCTCTCTGGATTTAAAAAACGCTCAAAAATAAGCTTATATTTTATAGGATCAATTTTGGTTATTCCAAGTGTATATGCAACTATAGCTCCTGCTGCTGATCCTCTTCCTGGCCCAGTAGGTATTCCTCTTTCATTTGAAAATCTTATAAAATCCCAAGTTATTAAAAAGTAATCAACATACCCCATTTGCTTAATAACTCCAAGCTCATATTCAAGTCTTTCAACATAGCTCTCTGCTTCTTCATTACCTTTAGCAATGACTTCAACTTCGTCTAAATTATATTCTTTTTCACGCAAAGATTTAAATACATCATATCTTTCAATTAAACCTTTATAACAAGTTTCTCTCAAATATTCAAAAGGATCTATATCTTTAGGCAATGGAAACTTTGGTAATTTTGATTCATGAAATTTATAATCAAAATTACATTCTTCTGCTATTTTAATTGTGTTTTCTAAAGCTTCTGGCACATATGAAAACATATCCCACATCTCTTCTGGAGATTTAAGATAAAACTGATCTGAAGGATATCTTCTTCGATTTTCATCATCAACAGTTTTTCCTGTTTGAATACACATTAAAATATCATGTGACTTTGAATCCTTTTGATTAATATAGTGAACATCATTTGTTGCAATTAAAGGAATTCCTGTTTCTCTAGATATCTTTATGTTATTTTCATTAACTTTTCTCTGTTCTTCCATTCCATGATTTTGAATTTCTAAATAAAATCCCTCTTTAAAAATATCTTTATATAATAGTGCAACCTCTTTTGCTTTTTCATACTCATCTCTAAGCAGATAATTTTGAACTTCTCCACCTAGACAAGCACTTAAAGCTATTATTCCATCACTATGTTTTCTTAAAAATTCATGATCAATTCTCGGCTTATAGTAAAATCCACTAATGGAAGCTTCTGATACAATTTTCATTAAATTTTCATAACCAACTTCATTCTTCACAAGAAGTACTAAATGAGCAGTACGATTCTCTTTGTCAGGCTTTTTTATATCCATTGATTTACTTGCAACATAAACCTCACAACCCAAAATAGGTTTAATTCCTTGCTCCTTAGCTTGCTTATAAAACTCTACACAACCATACATAACTCCATGATCTGTAATAGCTATACTTTCCATACCTAGTTCCTTGGCTTTTTTTATAAGCTTTGGAATTTTTCCTGATCCATCTAATAAGCTGTACTCTGTGTGAAGATGAAGATGACAGAACTTCTTATCTCCCAAATTCATCATCTCCTTAATTAATAATTTATTCACTTGCTCTTAATTCTTCAGCTATTTTTTCTATTTTCCTTAATCTATGATTTACTCCTGATTTACCAACTGGTGGGTCAAGCATTTCGCCTAATTCTTTTAATGATTCATCTGGATAATTAAGTCTTAATTCTGCAATCTCTCTTAGATTTTTAGGTAGTCTCTTTAACCCTATCTGACTTTGAATAAGTTTTATACTTTCCACTTGCCTAACAGCTGCATTAACTGTTTTTGAAAGATTTGCAGTTTCGCAATTTACTAACCTATTTACATTGTTTCTCATCTCTTTCATTATTCTAATATTCTCTAATTCCAATAATGAAGTATGTGCTCCTACAATATTTAATAAGTCTACTATCTGCTCTCCTTCTTTTATGTAAATTATGAAAGAACTCTTTCTTTGTATCACTTTTGAATTTAATCCAAAAGTGTTAATAAGGTTACATAGATCTAAAGCATACTCCTCACTATGTGTAACAAATTCTAAATGATATGTCTTTTCTGGATTACTTATACTTCCTCCACCTAAGAAAGCTCCTCTTATATATGCCCTTTTCTCTGTTTCCCCTTCTATCATACTTTCTTGTATTCTATAATTTAAACTCATAACCCCATCTACTTCTGCTAATATCCCTGTCTTTTGAAGTAAATCTCTAACTCCCATTTCTTCATCTATAACTACCATATAGATATTATTCTTCTTTAATGAGTTACTCTTCTTTACCATAAGTTTAGAGTGAATGTTAAAATGTGCCTTTAATAAAGTAAATACTAATCTAGCACTAGATGGATTCTCTGTTGTGATTTTAAAAGACAATCCTTTACCACTAAAACTAATAGTTCCACTTACCTTCATTATTGCAGAAATCTGTGCTAATGCCTCAGATTTCGTTAATTCTGTATACCTAGCTATCTCTCCCTTAACTTTAGATGAAAATGACATACTAATCTCCTTTAATCTATAATCAATATATAAAACAATTTCTTTCTATAACACTTAATTATAGCATAAAATATTCTGTAATGTATCACTGAAATTTAATGTTCATTTATTGACTAAAATAAAAAAAGGGCACAACCATTAGTGCCTCTTTTCCCTCTTCTCTTCTTTTTCTCGTTCTTTGATACGTTGAGATAAGTACATATATTCAAATATCTTTCTTTTATCATATAGCAATTTCTTTTCCATTACTGTATCTATTAATACTTCTGCTAATTTTTCAGAATCATGTTTTACTGTGTCATCACTAACCTTTGCTATGTTTGATAAAACAAGTTCTACTCCAAGTTCTTTAATCTCTTTTTCATCAACCTTAACAGGTATTGAAGCTTCCTCCAAATATTGATCCTGAACTGCTTTAGATAATTCTCCTGAATTAGCTATAACACAATCTACTATGTCTCTCCCACCATATCTCTTTATAACCTTTAAATGATCAGAAACGGAAAAATTATCAGTTTCCCCTGGCTGTGTCATTATATTTGATATATAAATCTTTAAAGCTTCAGATCTCCTAACCGCTGTACCTATCTTTTTTACTAAAAGATTTGAAACAACACTTGTATAAAGACTTCCTGGCCCAATAACTACTGCATCAGCTTCTTTTATTGCTTCTAAAGCCTCTTCTAATGGTTCTGCATCTTCTGGATTAATCATTAATTTTTTTATTTTAGATTTTTGTTTAATTGCCTCTTCTGGTATTTGTGATTCTCCACAAACCTCTTTTCCATTTTCAAGAATTGCAACTAATTGCATATCATCTAATGTAACAGGTAAAACTTTTCCTGTTACTGCTAATACAGAACTCATTTTTTGTACTGCATCTTCAAAATTATCAGATATTCCTGCCATAGCAGCTAAAAAAAGATTTCCAAAACTTTGATTTTTTAATCTTCCATCTTGGAATCTATATTGTAACAAATCATGCATTAATGGTTCTGTATCTGCCAAAGCTAATATACAGTTTCTTATATCTCCCGGTGGTAACATTCCTAAATCTTCTCTAAGATCTCCAGATCCACCACCATCATCTCCTACTGTAACTATTGCTGTAATATTTGATGTGTAATATTTAAGACCTCTAAGCATAGTTGAAAGTCCAGTTCCTCCACCTATTACTACTATCTTAGGTCCTTTAACTAATAATCTTTTTTCATATATAAGACTTTCTATCTTCTTACTATCTAGGGATACCTTTAAATATCCTTTATTAATCATAACAATTATAGATTTCATAGATTCTGTAACTGCTGTATAAATAACAAATATCCCTGTTAAATTAAGAAAAACGTAAAAAATTTGATAGTATAAATCATAAACTTTACGATTTACAAGCTCTGTAACTCCAAAAGCAATAAGCAAAACCCCTAAAACACCAAAAGTTATCCATCTCTTAACTTTTATACCAGGTTTTAACCAATCAGCAAACCTCATAGCTTCTTTGCTCCTTTATGAAGGTCTTCCCCTATATCTCTATGTTCTATCTTTGCATCAAATCCATCATTAAATAATAATTCGTGAACAGCATTAGCTATAGCAACTGAACGATGTCTTCCTCCAGTGCAGCCAATTGATATAATTAATTGCCTTTTACCTTCTTTTACATAGTTAGGTATTAAAAATCTTAACATATCTTCTAGCTTAGACACAAATCCTATTGTTTCTTTTTGCTCTAGAACATACTTCTTTACTGGTTCATCATCTCCAGAATACTTTTTAAGTTCTGGTATATAAAAAGGATTTGGTATAAATCTAACATCAAACACCAAATCAGAATCTACTGGTATTCCATATTTAAATCCAAAACTTAATACAGTTATAGTTAATTGCTTTTCTGGAATTTTAGCATCTCCAAAATATTCATTTATTTTGCCTCTCAAATCCCTTATGGCATACTTAGATGTATCAATAATTATATCTGCTCTATCTTTTACTTCTCTAAGTTTTTTTCTTTCAGCATTAATTCCATTAACAACTCTACCTTCTGGTGATAATGGATGACTTCTTCTTGCTTCTTTAAATCTTTTTACTAATATTTCATCAGAGGAATCTAAAAATAATATTTCATACTCAAAATTATTTTTCTTTAAATACATCAATGATTCAAAAAGATCATCAAAAAATACTCCGCCTCTTATATCTATCACTAATGCAGCCTTCTCTATATTCCCTCCACTACATGCTTCCGCTAATTTAGGAATAAGTTTAGGCGGCAAATTATCTACACAAAAATATCCTATATCTTCTAAGCTTTTTGTCGCTTCTGTTTTTCCAGCTCCTGATAACCCAGTCACTATAACAAATCTCATACAATACCTCCTACTCCTACTTTATTACATTGTTATTATATCATATATTTTTTTAAAACAAAAAAGTATGCTATCTAAAATAGAAACTAACAATTTCAAATTTAAGATAGCAAACTATAAATTAATCTTCACCTAATATTCTAACCTCTGGATGCAATTCTACTCCAAACTGTCTCTTAACTTCTTCTTGAACATGTTCTATTACAGCCAAAATATCTTTAGCTGTAGCTCCACCTTTATTTATAACAAATCCTGAATGCTTTTCTGAAACAGCAGCGCCTCCAAAAGAATATCCTTTAAGTCCAGCATCCTGTATCAACTTACTTGCAAAATATCCTTCAGGTCTTTTAAATGTGCTTCCTGCCGATGGATACTCAAGTGGCTGCTTTTCTTCTCTTCTTTCAGTAAGTTCATTTACTCTATTTCTAATTTTCTCATCTTCACCCAACTTTAGTTCAAATATTGCTCCAACTACAACAAACTTCTCCTTCATAACTTTAGAAGTTCTGTATCCTAATTCAAGTTCATCTCTATTTAAAACTATAACGTCTCCATTATTATCTATTACTTCAGCTTCTCTTATTACGTTTTTAATTTCACCATCATAGGCTCCAGCATTCATAAACACAGCTCCACCTATAGATCCAGGTATTCCACAAGCAAATTCAAATCCAGTTAATGAATTTTCTAAAGCTTTAGTTGATACATCTTTAAGCAAAGCCCCAGCCTCTGCTTTAATAAAATTACCTTTACATCTAATTTCATTCAAATCTGTTATCTTGATTACTACCCCTCTTATACCATTATCTTTCACTAGGAGATTTGACCCATTACCTATCACATAATATGGAATATTATTATCCTTGCATATCTTTATTGACTTTACTAATTGCTCTGTATTAGTTGGACTTAATAATATGTCTGCTGGTCCTCCAACTTTAAAATATATATGCTCACTCATATTCTCATTTATTTTTATATCATTTTCTGAATAAATTTCTTTAAATAAATCTTTATATTTGAAATATTGGTTCATAATTAACTCCTTGAAATTATTATTAATTTTAAAAATATTAAAATTCTTATCCTTAAGTATAAAGTATACTATTGTATTAGACAAGGTTGAAATTTCCTTTTTGCTATATATTATAACATAAATTAAAAATGTTGTTACTGTTCTTTAAAATAACTTACTATACTTTCTGCTGTTCTTCTATCTATTCCTGGTGTATCCATAAGCTCTTCTATTTTAGCTTTCTTAATATTTTCAACACTGCCAAATTTCTTAAGAAGAATGATTCTTCTCTTTTCTCCCACATTAGGCACATCATCTAAAGCTGAATGTAACACTCTCTTATCTCTAACATTTCTATGATATGTAATAGCAAATCTATGCACCTCATCTTGGACCCTTCTTATAAGTTGCATTAAATTTGAACTTCTATTTATAATTATTTCATTATTGTTATAGATTATACCCCTTGTCTGATGTTTATCATCTTTAACTAATCCACATACTTCTATATTTATCCCTAAAGTTTGTAACACTTCTAGAGCTATATTTACTTGCCCTTTTCCTCCATCCATCATAATAAGGTCTGGAAAATTTGAAAACTTTCCCTTTGAAAATTCTAGATTTCTAGCTTTGATTTCTTCAATCTCTCTAAGCCCATGTTCAAATCTTCTAGTTAATACTTCTCTCATACTACTATAATCATCAGCACCCTTAACTGTTTTTATTCTAAACTTTCTATAATCACTATTTTTAGCTTTCCCACCTTCAAATACTATCATAGTTCCTACTGAATCAACCCCTTGAATATTGGATATATCATAAGCTTCTATTCTATATGGTGATTCATCTAAGTTTAATACTTCTTCTAATTCACTTAATGTCACCCTATTAATTTCTTTTTCTTTAAGAATTTTATCTTTAAATTGTTCTAAAGTAAGCTTTGCATTATTTTTAACTAATTGCAATAAGTCCTTTTTTTCTCCCCTTTGTGGTACCTTTAGCCATACTTTAGACCCCCTTTTTATAGTAAGAAATTCTTCCAAAAGACCTCTATCTTCTATAGTTGGTACATATATGTTCTTTGATACTTTTGCTGTACCTGAATAAAAACTAGTTATAAATTCAGATAAAATCTCTCCATCTTCTTCATCAGAACTATTTTCTACAACAAAGTGTTCTCTTCCTGTAACTTTTCCTTCTCTCATAAAGAATATTTGAATACAGGTATCTTTTTCGTCCTTATATAAATTAATAAAATCTTCATCACCTTCAACAACTTTAAAAACTTTTTGCTTTTCAACTAAATTATTTATAGATAACATTTTATCCCTTAAAGATGCTGCTTTCTCAAAATCTAGTTCTGAAGATGCCATTTGCATTTCTTCTTTTAACTTATTTACTATAGTTTTATCTTTTCCACTTAATATATCAACAATTTCATTGATTATATTCCCATAATCTTCTTTAGATATGTACCCTCCACATGGTGCTGTACATTTCTTTATATGATAATTTAAGCATGGTCGAACATTCATCCCTTCTTGTATATGCATCTTGCAAGTTCTTATAGGGAACACCTTTTTGATAAGTTCCATAGTTTCATGTACTGCTGTGACATTAGTATATGGTCCAAAATATTTGTTCCCATCTTTCACAAAACTTCTAGTCATAAATACTCTTGGAAAATCCTCATTTATAGTTATTTTTATAAATGGATAAAACTTATCATCTTTAAGGGCTATATTATATTTAGGTCTATGCTTTTTTATTAAATTTCCCTCTAAAATTAGAGCCTCCATTTCAGAATCAGTTACTATATATTCAAATTCAGAAATATTTTTAACCATACTTTTAACCTTTGTAGAATGATTTTTAGAGTTTTGAAAATATTGTCTAACTCTATTCTTTAAAACTTTTGCTTTACCAACATATATAATTTCCCCAAGAGAATTTTTCATCAAATATACCCCTGGTTTATCAGGCAATATTTTTAACTGATGTTCAAAATCAAACATAATAATACACCCCCTCTTTATTAAATATTGTTAATGGCTGCCTCAAAACAAACTTATTTTAAGACAGCCATTATATTTATTATGTTCTAACTCTTTACAAATTAATTATATACTTTACTTAAGTGCTGCTTTCATAACAGTTGCAGCTACTGGCGCTGCAGATTTTGCTCCAAATCCACCATCTTCTACAATTACTGCTACTGCTACCTTTGGATTATCTGCTGGAGCAAATGATATAAACCATGAATGTGGCGTTTTTAAATTTCCACTAGAATCTGTGTGGTCTGCAGTACCAGTTTTACCTGCTGCATTTAATCCACTAAATCCACTTACTCCTGATAATTTTTCATTTACCATTTCCTTCATATATCCTTTTATTGTAGATGCATCTGAAGAACTTATTACTTGCCCATACTTTTTAGTTTCAATTTTTTTTACTGACTTTTTATCCTTGTCAACTACTTCTTTAACAAGAGTTGGCTGCATCATAACTCCATCATTTGCTATAGTACTAGCTACTAATGCCATCTGCATAGGAGTTGCAACTACTTCCCCTTGCCCAAATCCTGATTGAGCTATTAATCCCTTATCAGCCTTTCCATGTGAAGGAAATTTACTTTGGCTCATTTGAAAACCTTCTGTTGGAATATCATTATTAAAGCCAAACTTTTCAGCTGTAGCTTTTAGCTTATCATTACCTAAGTCTATCGCTATTTGCCCATATACAACATTACTTGACTCAACTAAAGCTTCCTCTAAATTTTTATCTCCTGGAGCTTCACCTTCTGCATTATTAATTGTTTGTGTTCCAACTTCAAGACTACCATCATCTTCATAAACTTTAGTCTTAGCTCCCGATATATTTTGAAGTGCACTTGCTGTAGTTATAGTCTTAAATGTTGATCCTGGAGGATATGTTCCTATAGTTGCTCTATTTATAAGAGGACTATTTTCTCCTGATCCTGAAACTGCAGCTGCCATTGATGTCTCTAAGTTATTAGGATCATATGTTGGTTTTGAAACCATTGCCAATATTTCACCTGTTTTTGGATCAAGTGCAACTACAGCTCCTTTACGATTTCCTAATGCATTAAATGCTGCTTGTTGAACATTAGGGTCTAAGGTTGTTATTACCCCATTCCCAATCTTTTTTTCCTTCTCATCTCTTGTTTGAAATGCTTTTTTTAATGAGTCTATACTGAAATTTTTGAAAAGTTCCTTAAATCCACCTTCAGCAGTGCTATCTGTAGATAATTCATCATCATAAACTTTTTCAAGTTCAGCTGTTCCATATTTTTTACTTGCATATCCTAATGGATGAACATATAATTCTCCATTAGTATATTTTCTTGTTTGATTTGCTGTATCAACTTTTTCACTTGCAGCTAATACATTCCCATTTCTATCATAAATAGTACCTCTTACTACTTCATTCTTCTTTGCTATTACTCTACCATTGCTATTACTAGTTGCAAGGTCATGTGCTTCAAATGCTTGAAAATATGCTATATATGAAATTAATGCTACAAAAAAGAATAAAAATACTACCATAACTCCCTTTACACTGTTTCTAAAATCATTCATGCTTTAGCCCTCCTCTGAAATCTTTTGTAATAATCCTAAAGCAAAGAAAGTAGTTAGAAGCGAACTTCCTCCATAACTAACAAAAGGAAGTGTTATTCCTGTAAGAGGAATGATTGCAAATATTCCTCCAATTATAACCAAAGTTTGACAAGCTATCATAGTACTTAATCCTACTGCAGTTATTTGGGAAAATTTATTCTCTGTTATAAATGCTACTCTTATACCTCTATAAAATAATAAAAACATTAATATCATTATACCTATTCCAAATACCATTCCAAACTCTTCACAAATTACTGCAAATATAAAGTCTGATGTATTTACTGGTACATAATTTGGAGAGCCTTGTCCCAAGCCAGATCCAAACATTCCACCTGATGATATTGAATATAATCCTTGTACAATTTGATATCCTTGATCAGATGCATATTTCCATGGGTCTTTCCAAATCATAACTCTTAACCTAACATGTGAAAACAAATTATATGCTAAAACAGAACCTACTGAAAATGCTCCCAAAGAAGCAAATACATACTTCTTCTTTGCTGTTACAACATAAAGTATAGAAACTGCTACTCCAAAGAATATTAAAGCTGATCCCAAATCTTTTTGCAATACCAAACAACCTAAAGCAAACATCATAACACCTGCTGGCTCTATTAGCTGTTTAACATTCTCAATACCCTTTTTTTCACTATTGAAATCTTTCAAAAAAGCTGCTAAATATAATACCAATGCTATTTTAGCAAATTCTGATGGTTGAAACCCAGTTCCTCCAACATAAACCCAGTTCTTAGACCCATTAACTTCTGTTCCAAATATCAAAGCTAATGGCATCATAACTACAGTAATCCCTAAATATATATATTTATATTTTGACAATTGTTCCATACGTGGTAAGAGCATAACAGTTAATATATATACTGCAATTCCTAAACCAACATAAACTACTTGCTTTCCAGCTTCTTTTGAATTTAGTCTATATATCATAGCTATCCCAATAATTGATAGTATACATGCAAATATTAATAAGAATTTATCTCCATCTGGGTAAAATTTTCTTACAACAAAATATGCCACCCCTATTATAAGACAGGAAATTCCTCCTATTATTAAAGCTTTAGTATCCATAGGACTTGCTGATATAGCCAATTTACCAAAAAGAACTATACAAAATATATAAGTAATTATCAGTAGCTTTACTTCATCTTTTCGTATTTTCATCCAATCACCTCAATTGTTGCTATTATAGTACTCTAAAACAGGACGACCCTATTTTTACCTCATCTTTACCAAAAAGCTTTGCTCTTCCTGTTACTTTTCTGCCATTAACATATGTTCCATTAGTACTATTTAAATCTTCAATAAACAGAATATTATTTCTAATAACAAATCTAGCATGATTACCAGAAACATGTGGGTCAACTAATACTACTGAGTTATTTTCCTTTCTCCCCAAACTAACTATCCCTTTAACAGGAATAACTGTTCCCTTTTTCAAACTCTCCTCTTTTCCTATATCCACTATTTCAATACCATAGCTCTTCTTTCCTTGAGGTTGTCTTCTACGTCCTCCACCTTTTACATCCTTGTACATTATTTTTAAAGCAAAATATATTATTACATATAGTATTATTATAAACACTATACCAAATACTATCGCTGATATTTTGGAAAAATTCATACCTTCACCTCGAATCTATTTTTTTTTCTAAATAGATTATACAACAAATTTAAATAAAACCATACTAATTATATTGTAAAAAATGCCTACATCCTTATAAAATTCTCTTTAAATATTTACCTGTATAAGAATTTTCATTACTCGCAACCTTTTCTGGTGTTCCTTGGCATACTAAAGTTCCTCCTTTATCTCCACCTTCTGGTCCAAGATCAATGATATAATCTGCACACTTTATCATATCTAAATTATGTTCTATTACAACAACAGTATTTCCTGCATCTACTAGCCTTTGAAGTATTTCTACTAATCTTTTAACATCATCAATATGAAGTCCTGTTGTTGGCTCATCTAGAATATATAAAGTTTTTCCAGTACTTCTCTTTGATAATTCATAAGCTAACTTTATTCTTTGAGCTTCTCCTCCTGATAATTGAGTTGAAGGTTGCCCTAATCTAACATATCCTAAACCAACATCAAATAGTGTTTGTAATTTATTTTTTATTCTTGGTAAATTTTCAAAAAATCTCAATCCTTCTTCCACTGTCATATTCAATATATCATCAATATTTTTTCCTTTATATTTTACTTCTAAAGTCTCTCTATTATAGCGTTTTCCTTTACATACTTCACAAGGAACATAAACATCTGATAAAAATTGCATTTCTATTTTTATTATTCCATCTCCTGAACAAGCTTCACATCTTCCACCCTTAACATTAAATGAAAACCTTCCTGGTTTATATCCTCTCATCTTCGCCTCTTGAGTTTGCGAAAACAATTCTCTTATTATGTCAAATGTACCAGTATAAGTAGCTGGATTAGATCGTGGAGTTCTTCCTATAGGACTTTGATCTATATCAATAATCTTATCTATATTTTCATAACCTAGAATCTCTTTATGATCTCCTACTGGATTCTTACTTTTATTAACTAATTTATTTAATCCCCTATATAATATTTCATTTACTAGAGTACTTTTTCCTGATCCTGATACGCCTGTAACCATAGTTAGAGTTCCTAGTGCTATAGATACATTAACATTTTTTAAATTATTTTCCTTTGCCCCCTTTACAGTTATTTTTTCTCCATTTCCTTTTCGCCTATTCTCTGGTAATTCAATTCCTTTTTTCCCCGTTAGATACTGTCCAGTAATAGACTTTTCATTGTTCATAATTTCTTGAAGAGTTCCCGCTGCTACTATGGTCCCTCCATGTTCTCCTGCCCCTGGACCTATGTCAACAATATAATCAGCTTCCCTCATTGTATCTTCATCATGTTCAACTACTATAACAGTATTTCCTACATCTCTTAAATTTTTAAGAGTTCCTATTAACTTGTCATTATCTCTTTGGTGAAGTCCTATACTTGGTTCATCTAATATATATAATACTCCCATTAAAGATGATCCTATCTGAGTAGCTAATCTGATTCTTTGAGATTCTCCACCAGACAATGTTCCTGAACTTCTTGCTAAATTTAAGTAATCCAATCCAACATCAACTAAGAATTGTAATCTACTTTTTATTTCTTTTACAATTTGCTCACTAATAATTTTATTCTTCTCTGAAAATTCTATTCCATTAATAAAACTTAATTCTTCCTTAATTGATAATTTAGTAAAATCACTTATGTTAATTCCACCTACCTTGACAGATAAGGCTTCCCTTTTAAGTCTATCCCCATGACATTTTGGACAATGATTATCACTCATGTACTGCTCTATTTCAGTTTTAATCAAATCAGAATTAGTTTCATTATATCTTCTCTTTAATGAATTTATTTCTCCATCATATGCATAATTATAAATGGATCTTACTCCATCTTTAACATACTCAACTTTAAGCTTTTTTCCCTTAGTTCCATAAAATAATATATCAACAATTTTCCTTGGCAAATCCTTAATTGGTGTATGTAAAGAAAAATCATATTCTTCAGATAAAGCTTTTAAAATAGCAAATGTCCATGACTCTTCCTTCAATCTACCTTCTCCCCAATTTGCAATTGCTCCATCCATAATACTTAATTCCTTATTGGGAATAACTAAATTCTCATCTATTTCATACAGACTTCCTAGTCCATCACAATAATCACACTTACCAAATGGTGAATTAAAAGAAAATAGTCTTGGAGCAAGTTCATCTATGCTTATTCCACAATCAGGACAAGCAAACTTTTCACTAAATAAAATATCTTCTTCTCCTATTATGTTAACTAAAACTAACCCTTCACCTAATTTCAAAGCAGTTTCTAAAGAGTCGCTTAGTCTTCCTTCAATTCCTTCTTTAACAACTATTCTATCAACTACAGCTTCAATATTATGTTTATTATTCTTTTCTAACTTAACCTCATCTTCTGTTAGGTCAAATATTTCTCCATCAACTCTTGCTCTTATAAAACCATTTTTCTTAATGTTCTCAAGAACCTTCTCATGATTCCCTTTTCTTCCTCTTATTATTGGAGCTAAAATTTGAATTTTAGTTTTATCCCCAAGTGCAATAACTTTATCAACAATTTGATCAACTGATTGTTGACTTATTTCTTTTCCACACTTTGGACAATAAGGTGTTCCAACCCTTGCATATAGTAACCTCAAATAGTCATAAATTTCAGTTATAGTTCCAACTGTAGATCTAGGATTTTTGCTAGTAGTCTTTTGATCTATAGAAATAGCTGGTGATAATCCCTCTATATATTCAACATCTGGCTTATTCATTTGTCCTAAGAACTGTCTTGCATAAGCTGATAGTGATTCAACATATCTTCTTTGGCCTTCTGCATATAACGTATCAAAAGCTAGAGATGACTTTCCTGATCCTGAAAGTCCAGTAAATACAACTAGCTTATCTCTAGGTATCTCTAAATCTACATTTTTTAAATTATTTACCTTAGCTCCTTTAATAATTATCTTATCTTTCATAATTAAGTTCCCTTCTTTTTTATTTTAATTTCTCTGATTTTTATTTATATTTTTCAATTAAATCTCTAAGTTCTGCTGCTCTTTCAAATTGAAGATTCTTAGCTGCATCCATCATCTCTTCAGTATATTTCTTAATTAGTGCTTTCTTTTCTTTTGCAGTTAACTTCTTAGTTTCTTCTTTAACAACATAACTTGCCTCTGTTTCTGAAACTTTTGTAGCTTCTATAACATCTCTCACATCTTTGATTATAGTAGTAGGTACTATACCATGTTTTTCATTATATTCTTGTTGAATTTGTCTCCTTCTATTTGTCTCCTTGATTGCTCTATCCATAGAACCAGTAATATTGTCTGCATACATTATTACCTTACTCTCTGCATTTCTTGCAGCTCTACCTATAGTCTGAATAAGAGAAGTTTCTGATCTTAAAAAACCTTCTTTATCTGCATCTAATATGGCAACAAGAGCTACTTCTGGTATATCTAACCCTTCTCTTAAAAGATTTATCCCAACTAAGACATCTTGCTCTCCAAGTCTTAATTCTCTTATTATCTTCATTCTCTCTATAGTCTCTATATCAGAGTGCATATAAGTTGCTTTAACACCTAGTTCTGTTAAATACTTTGTTAGATCTTCTGCCATTCTTTTAGTTAATGTTGTTATTAATGTCCTAAATCCTTTTTGTGTAGTTTTTGTTATTTCAGCATATAAGTCATCTATCTGCCCTTTTACTGGTCTTATTATAATCTCTGGATCTATTAACCCTGTAGGTCTTATTATTTGTTCTGCCACAACTGCTGAATTATCTAACTCATACTGTGAAGGTGTAGCACTTACAAATACAATTTGCTTTATCTTCCCTTCAAATTCTGGAAATTTTAATGGCCTATTATCATATGCACAAGGCAATCTAAATCCATATTCTACCAAGGTATCTTTTCTTGATCTATCTCCTGCATACATAGCTCTTACCTGTGGTAAGGTTACATGACTTTCATCAACAAACATTAAATAATCTTCTGGAAAATAATCTAGAAGTGTCTTTGGAGGGGTTCCTGGATCTCTATTGTCAAATATTCGTGAATAATTCTCTATCCCAGTACAATATCCCATCTCTCTTATCATCTCTATATCAAAGTTTGTTCTTTGCCTAAGTCTTTGTGCTTCTAATATCTTATCTTGGGCATTAAGTTCTCTTAATCTAACTTCTAATTCATCCTCTATTATATTTATTGATTTTTCCAAAACTTCTGAAGAAGTAGCAAAGTGGGATGCAGGAGTAATTGCAACATGATCTCGCTCTCCCAATATAGTTCCTGTAAGCACATCAAATTCTCTTATTCTCTCTATTTCATCTCCAAAAAACTCTATTCTTATACCTTTATTAGATGTAGATACTGGAACTATATCTAAGGAATCTCCTCTTACTCTAAAAGTGCCTCTAGAAAAATCAATATCATTTCTTTCATATTGAATCTCTATCAGTTTCTTAATAATTTCATCTCTTTCTTTTTCCATACCAACCCTTAGACTAAGAGTCAATTTTTTATATTCATCAGGATTACCTAATCCATATATACATGAAACAGAAGCCACTATTATAACATCTCTTCGTTCAAATAAAGCTGATGTAGCTGAGTGTCTTAATTTATCAATTTCATCATTAATTGAAGCATCCTTTTCTATAAACGTATCAGTTTGAGGTACATAAGCTTCTGGTTGATAATAATCATAATAGGATACAAAATACTCTACAATGTTGTCAGGAAAAAACTCCTTAAATTCTCCACATAATTGAGCTGCAAGTGTTTTATTGTGAGCTAACACAATTGTTGGCCTTTGTAATTTCTCTATTATATTCGCCATAGTAAATGTCTTACCTGAGCCTGTTACACCTAATAAAGTTTGCCCTCTATTATTGCTATTAATTGATTCTATTAATTCATTAATAGCTTGAGGCTGATCTCCTGTAGGTTTATATTTTGAATGTATTTTAAATTCTCCCATAATATCACCCGTTTCTTTTAATCGAACTTATATTCGTATATTCATTTTACTTTTTCTAACTTTTATAGTCAAGGTTATTAAAATAATAAAAACTCTTTTGAAATAGTGTTAACTACTTCCAAAAGAGTTTTTTCTAAAAATCTACTTTTTATTCTTATCTTTTATATTTTTTAATACCTCTGAGAATTTATCATTCTCAAAAGAAACTATTTTTCCCATATCAACAAACTTAGGTACTAAAACTAAACCTAATCTTTTATTGTTTTCTTGTTTTAAAGAAAATTCTTTTATTTCTCCAGTTTTATTTTTAATCTTGAGATTTAAATTATTTAAACTTTCTTTAATTATAGTATATATATCTCCTTCATTATTAATAGCTTTATCATTTACAGACATTATTCTATCTCCAGCTTTTAAACCAATTTCATAAGCCTTTGAATATGGAACAACATCTAAGATAGCTATTCCATCTTCATTACTACAAAATAAAGGAGTTCTCTTTTCTTCAATTTTTCGTTGAAGTATTAAAATTATTTCATGTGCTAAAGGAGCAAACACTATTACTACAATTTCTCCTATCAGCCCAAATCTAGCTAACTGGGCTACAAGAACTAGTAGTATTCCATATCCTAATATAAACAAACCTGATGAAATAGCCTTATCTCGCTTTTTTCTTGTAAATGTTAATGACGAGTAACCCAACACACCAAAAAGAGGTGATAAAGTTAGTATAGCTGATTGGATTATATTTAACACATTATCATATCTTAATATAGGCCACCAATCAGGAGTTCCAATACTCTCAGTTCCTAACCCACCTTGACTCACTGCTTTATATGCTATGAATATGGCTACAGGAAGTATCCAATATCTACTTAATGCATAACCTCCAATAATCTTTCCTTCCTTATTAGAAAATACAGGAACAGCACCTTTAGCTCCATCAATCATTACCAAAAATGCTTCGACTATATGAAGTATTCCTACAAATGTCATTAACATAACTATGTCTAATGTAAATAAATTAGTTCCATCACTTGTTTTTATATTGAAATAACTAAATATCAAACTTATTAAGCCTAATACTGAACCTGAATATGAAAAGCATACTAATCTAGGTTTTATAAACATTAATAATATTGAAATCATAAATAAAAATTCTATGCCTGAATTTTCATCAAATATTACTCCTAAATGACTTAATATTATACTTGCAAATATTCCAGCAAATATTCCTAAAACAATTTGTGATAAAGTTAATTCAAGCGGTGAATTAACTCCTTCTCCCATAATCATCCTTTGCATAGCTACTAACTTTTTGTTTTTACTATAAAATATTACTCCAAGTATGATTAACATAATAATTAAAGAGGGCTCCACTATTATATAGGAGAGAGATCTCAATGTATACATAATTAAATCCATAAAAGTGAGCCTCCTACTTAATCTTTTCTCTTATTACTTCTAGCCCCTTTTGAAATTGAGGATCTGTATTTCTAGAATATTCTTTGTTTGTATCTGTTTCAGATAACTTAACTTCATAATCTGGCTTAATTCCAATTTTGTGTATATTTTCTCCATTTGGTGTATAAAAATTATCTATTGTAATTTTTAAAGCCCCTTCTGTATTCTCTAATGTAAATGGTGCTTGAGCAACACCTTTTCCATAAGTATTAGTTCCAACAGTCGTTGCTATTCCATAATCTCTTAAAGCACCTGTTAAAACTTCTGATGCACTAGCAGTATTACCATCAATCAGCAATACCATAGGCATTTCTTGAGCTATTCCACCTTTAGATAAAATTTTCTTCTCTTTGCCAAACTTATTATTTAAAGTTGTTATTACTTTACTTTCAGGAATGAATTGTGAAGCTATACTTTCTGCCTCTGTAAGGAATCCACCACCATTTCCTCTCAAGTCCAAAATTAAACCAGCAGCTCCTTTATCCTTCAATTCCTTTAACTTGTCAATAAAAGACTTTGATGCATCTTCATTAAAATCCTTTAATCTAATATATCCAACCTTATTCTCTATAATTTCTCCTGAAACTGAATCAGTTTTTATTTCTTCTTTTGTAAGTTCAGCATCAAATGTATTATTACCACTTCTCAAAATTGTAAGTTTAGTAGTTTTTTTACTAGTATCTGATATTAATGATATTGCTTTACTAACATCTCCTCCAATATCTTCTCCATCTACTTTTACAATTATATCTCCTGAAGTAAGATTAGCTTTTGCAGCTGGTTTATCAGCTTCAACATTCACTATAGTTACTGTATTATCTTTGGCAAATATAGTAACACCTATACCAATTCTTAAACCTGAATTTGATAAATTGAACTTTTTATATTCATCCTTAGTCATGTACAATGTATATGGATCTTTTAAACTAGCTGTCATTCCCTTGATAGCTCCATCTAATAGAACATCATCTTCTACATCTCCATTGTAATTATCAATTAATGCCTGCCTAGCCTCAAATAATCCTGCATAATTACTATAATCTTGCGCATATTTTACAGCTTTTGAATATTCACTTGCATCTGGTCCTACAAAAATTCCAAATCTTGCAGAAACATTTCCAACTAAAAATGCTGCCAGTATCACGCCTATAGTCCCTAATGCATTATAAGACATTCTCTTACTTTTACCTGTATTTTGTTCTTTAAATTGGTTCATTCCAAAAGCTTCCTTTCCCACGCAAGATTATCTTTGTACAGTAACTATTCTATTCTTATTTTTTATAATTATACTACTAAGAACTTTCTTAAAGCAGCATAACTTGCAGTACCACCAACAGCTATAGACCCTAATGCAAACTTCCATAATAAAGTTTTAAATACATATGTAGGATCTACCAAGTTTACCATTAACATCTTAGATGCAACAAATGCAAATACACCTTTATATATTGCAAATACTACTAATGTAGAAAGCAAAGCTCCCAAAAGTGCCATAACCATTCCTTCAATTATAAATGGCCATCTTATAAACCAGTCTGTTGCTCCAACAAATTTCATTATCCCAACTTCTCTTCTTCTTGAATATACAGCTAATTTTGTAGTATTCATTATTAAGAAGACAGAAACTCCTATTAGAATTATAAATAGAACTATACCTACTATTCTAATTCCTTTGATTACATTTTGCACTGTATTTATTATGTCTTGTTGGTTACTTATACTTTCAACCCCTTGTAGTTCTTTTACAGATTCACCAACAGCTTGTGCATAACTTGGGTCTTCAAGTTTAACTATGTATGACTCTGGGAATGGATTTTTATCAAGACTATATCCTTGTAATAATCCTTCACTCTCACCCATGCTTTTTTCGATATTATTGAAAGCTTCTTCTTTTGATTCATATACTACAGATTTTACTCCTGCTTGATCTCTAAGCTTTACTTCAATTTCTCTTTTATCAATTAATTGTACATCATCTTTAAGAAATACCTTAAGTTCAACTTTTGATTCTACACCTTCAATTGCTAAACTAGCATCCTTTGCAATAATTGAAAAAATTCCCAAAACCATAAATGTAATTAATACAGTTATTATTGATGCAAAACTTATGGTCTTATTTCTTCTTAAACTAACAAATGCATCACTTACTAAATAATTAATAGTACTAATCTTCATTTTCGTACATCCCCCTCTTCTCGTCTCTTGTTATTTCTCCACCTTCCATTGCTATAACTCTTTTTTTCATAGTATCAACTATGTCTTTTGCATGTGTTGCCATTAAAACTGTAGTTCCTGCTTTATTAATATCATCAAGCAACAACATTATTTCACTTGCTGTTTCAGGATCTAAGTTTCCTGTTGGCTCATCGGCAATTAGAACACTTGGATTATTTACAATTGCTCTTGCTAAAGACACTCTTTGTTGTTCTCCACCAGATAATTCAGCTGGGAACATCTTATACTTATGTGCAAGTCCAACTAGTGACAACACCATAGGAACCCTTCTTCTTATTTCTCTTGGTGATGCTTCAACAACTTTCATAGCAAAAGCAACATTTTCATAAACATTTAAATTAGGAATCAATCTAAAATCTTGGAATACCATTCCTACTTTTCTTCTAAAGTAAGGTATTTCTTTTCTTGTTAAATTAGCTAATTCTATATCATCAACTTTAATTTTACCTGTAGTAGGTTCTGTTTCTTTCAACAACATTTTTATAAAAGTTGATTTACCTGCCCCTGATGGTCCTACTAAAAACACAAACTCCCCATTTTCTATATCTACATTAACATCTGAAAGGGCTTTAACATTATTATCATATATTTTTGAAACATTTTTAAACCTAATCACATTACCACACTCCTTATTTTCATGTAAATATGCCTCAATTCATCTTTTTTCTCTAGAATTATTATAACATATAGAGACATTATAACATAACACTTGTTTAAACGACTATCCCTGCCTATATTATATATATTTTTTTGTTTTTTTCAAACTAATTTAGTTTTAGACTTCAAATATATTACCAAAACCCTTTCCTAAAACCTCTTGTGCTTCATTTACTGTAATGAATGAATTAGGGTCTTCAGCTTTCATAAATTTTTTTAATTGTATAAATTGCCTCCTATCTAATACAGTAAAAATCACACAATTTTCTTCCCCTGTATATCCACCCTTCCCATTAAATACCGTACACCCTCTATCAACTTCTCTTGTTATATAATTAACAACCATTTCCTCTTGTTCTGTGAATATAACTACTTGTTTACATGAATTAAATCCATCAATAAATTTGTCAACTAATGTACTTGTTAAATATACACTTAACAGTCCATATAATCCAAGTTCTATTCCAAAAGTATACATCGCTAAAAGTATTACAACAGAATCTGAAACAAGTAGTCCCTTTCCAATATCAACGAAAAAATATTTACTAATTAATTTTGCAGTAATGCTAGTTCCTCCAGTGGATGATCCTTGTGAAAAAACAATTGCAGACCCTATTGCTAGAACAGCGCTTCCAAAAAAAGTAGCTAGCATAAAATTATCAGTAACAGCTCTTATAACACCTAATTTTTCAATTACTGAAAGAATTACAGACAATCCCATACCCGCATATATACTTTTAACTCCAAAACTCCCTCCAATTAAAACAAATCCTATTACAAATAATACTGCATTACATATAAACATTACTGGCCCAGTCTCTATATTAAATATATCTTGAAGTACTAATGCTAATCCAGCCACCCCTCCTGATGCAATTTTATTTGGAAAGAAGAAAAATTCTAGTCCAATTGCAACAATGATAATCCCTATAGTTATAAATAAATATTCTTTAAATTTTTTCATATGTTTTCTCCTTGCTATTCCATTTCCATAAAACCTTCCCCTAATACTTCATAAGATTCCCTTACACTAATAAACGCCCTTCTATCAATTTCTTTTATAAAATCTTTTAATTTTATAAATTCATTTCTGCTTAATACTGTATAAATTACCTTTATATCTTTTTTACTATATACTCCTACACCTTTTAAATATGTGCATCCCCTATCTAATTCTTCTAGTATAAAAGCACCAATTTCTTCATGCTTATCACTCATTATCATTATCTCTTTGCTCGAATTAAAGCCATCAATAAATCTATCTATAGTAATACCTAATATAATTACACTTAACATAGCATAAAATCCAATATCTAAACCAAATATCATTGCAGCTGCAAAAGTTATTATAATATCTACAATTAGAAGTGCTCTTCCAATATTCATATGAAAATATTTATTTAATATTTTAGCTAAAATATCTGTTCCTCCTGTTGAAGCATTACAATTAAATACAATCGCCATACCAAATGCAGAAATCAAAGTTCCAAATGTTGATGCAATCACTAAGTCTTTAGTTATTGCAAAAGGCTCAAAAAAAGTTTCAATAATCCACATTATTACTGATAGTCCTAAACTTGCATATATAGTCTTTGCTCCAAAATTGCCTCCTATTAACCAAAATGCTGCTACAAATAACGCCAAATTCACCACAAGAGTAATAAGCCCCACACTTAAGTATGGCACCAAACTATTTAGAACTATTGCTACTCCTGTTACCCCACCTGCTGCTAACTTATTTGGGGCAAAAAAATATTCCACCGACAGTGCCACTAAGATTATTCCAAAAGTAATTAAACCATAATCCTTTATTGTTTTTTTAGTCATATAATTATTCCTCCATATAATATCTCGTATATCATTATAATTCCTATCATGGAAAAAAAATATCCTTTACTATATTATTTTATATTTTTTAATTTTTACTTACTCAATAATTCTATTAATTTAATTAACATCTATAATAAATTAACTATAAAAGCATACTTTATACTAAATTTGAAACGATTTATTTAAATGCTTATAAAAAATAAATGTACAATAAACAAATATAAATAAAAGATATTTTTTAATTTTCATCTTTTACTTGAATTGTAAATTGTACATTACTCATTAAGTATTATCACTTTAAAATAAAAATATATTACTATTTATTTCATCTCAATTGCTTTCTTAACTTTTTTAACTATATCTGATGCAGTTAATCCATAAGCCTTTAATAATTCATTTGGTTTTCCACTTTCTCCAAATACATCATTAACTCCTACTTTAACAACTGGTACTGGGAACTCTTCACATAATACCTCTGAAACTGCTGCACCTAAACCTCCAATTACATTATGTTCCTCTGCAGTTACAATTGCTTTTGTTTCTTTTGCTGCTTTAATAATAAGTTCTCTATCTATTGGTTTAATAGTATGTATATTTATCACTTTAACACTTATTCCTTCTTCTAATAATATACCTCTTGCCTCCAATGCTGCTTCTACCATAATTCCAGTTGCAATTATAGTAACATCTTTTCCTTCAGAAAGGGTAACTCCTTTACCAATTTCAAATTTATAGTTTTTATCATTATTAACAGTTGCAACAGCCATCCTTCCAAGCCTAACATAGCAAGGGCCTTTAACTTTTGCTATAGCTTTTATAGCTGCTTCTGTTTCTATATCATCTGCTGGGTTTATTACTGTCATATTTGGGATACTTCTCATAAGTGATATATCCTCAATAGCTTGATGTGAAGCTCCATCTTCTCCAACTGTTAAACCTGCATGAGTTGCACATATTTTAACATTTAATTTAGGATAGCATATTGAATTTCTAATTTGCTCAAATGCTCTACCAGCTGCAAACATTGCAAATGTGCTAACATATGGTATCTTTCCACAAGTTGAAAGACCTGCTGCAACTCCCATCATATTAGCTTCAGCTATTCCCATATTGAAAAATCTTTCTGGGGCAACAACTTTAAAATCAGCTGTTTTTGTAGATTTTGAAAGATCTGCATCTAAAACCACTACATTTTTATTCTCATTTGCTAGTTCTGCTAATGCTTTTCCATAAGCTTCTCTAGTTGCTTTCTTATTACTCATTATCTATCTCCCCCTAATTCTTTAACTGCTATTTCACATTGTTCTTTACTTGGAGCTGCACCATGCCATCCTGCTTCATTTTCCATAAACGAAACCCCTTTACCTTTTATAGTATTACATAAAATAGCAGTTGGTTTCTCTTTTAGATTTTTAGCTTTTTCTATAGCATCTAAAATTTCATCATAGTTGTGTCCATCTATAACAATCACATTCCATCCAAAAGCCTCAAACTTTTTATCTATTGGTGATGGATTCATAACATTAGTTATATCGCCATCTATTTGAAGTCCATTAAAATCAATAAATATAGTTAAGTTATCTAGTTTATAATGAGCTGCTGACATAGCAGCTTCCCATATTTGTCCTTCTTCTAATTCCCCATCACCCAATATAGCATACACTCTATAACTTTTTTTATCTAACTTCCCAGCTAAAGCCATACCTACAGCTGCTGATGTTCCTTGCCCTAATGATCCTGTAGACATGTCTATTCCTGGAACATCATTCATATTAGGATGTCCTTGTAACCTTGAACCTAATTTTCTTAAAGTTATTAATTCTTTTGGATCAAAATACCCTCTTCTTGCTAAAGCACTATATAAAACTGGTGCTGCATGACCTTTTGATAATACAAATCTATCTCTGTTTTCATCTTTAGGATTCTCAGGATTTATATTTAATTCATTAAAAAATAATGTTGTAACAATATCTGCTGATGATAATGATCCTCCTGGATGACCCGATCCTGATGCTGTTAACATCTCTATAATATCTTGTCTAATCTGCTTAGAAATTTGAATTAGTTCTTCTTTGTTCTTTTTCATTACAGTATCCTCCTAATTATTTTAATGCAATTATATTCTCTATTTTTCCCTTATTTATTAATAATATTTTACCATAAAAAAAATGTTTTGGATACTCTAATTGTATGATAATGTTCTCTTTTTCTTTGTTTTAAATTATATAGTATATATTATTTGTTTTTTTATGCTACTCTATATAGAATATCTTTTGATTTCAATTCAACTTATAAAAAAATCGAGATAGTTTACCTACCTCGATTATACTAATTAAGCTTGTACTTTTCACCCTAAACTCAAACTAATTAATAACGCTTTATTTACCTTTGTCATATCACTTTCTGTCATATGTCCTATTTTTTCTTTTAATCTCTTTTTATCAAGAGTCCTTATCTGTTCTAAAAGCACAACAGAATCTCTATTTAGTCCATATTCTTCAGATGATATTTCTACATGAGTAGGTAATTTAGCTTTATTTATCTGTGATGTTATTGCTGCTACAATTACTGTTGGACTATATCTATTTCCAATATCATTTTGCATTATTATCACAGGTCTAATTCCCCCCTGCTCAGATCCTATTACAGGGCTTAAATCTGCATAAAAAATATCTCCCCTTTTTACTACCATTGTCGTCATTTGAAAAATCACACTCCGCAAAGCCATGTCTCATAATTATTAATATCAACTAGTTCACTTTCATTATCAATTGCAAGTTGTAAATTTATCTCTCCCATTTCTATATACCCTTTTCTCATTAAGTCAAATTTTTTACGATAATCACGCTTCTCATTACATTGTATTAAACTATCTCCAAATGATTTCCTATTATTTACAAGTCTTGCTCTTTTTTTTCTTTTTAATTCCCTTGATGATGACATATTTTTCCCCCCTGGTAGTAAGAGTTTATGTATAATTAAATTATATTGCAAATAATGTCAACATGTCAAAGGTTTTGTGGATTTTTTTTCTATTTTTACAGAATAATCATTCAGTATACTATTTATTATCATTTTATACTATTTTTCCCAAAATAAATTAAAATAGATTCTACCATTCCACTACATATATCTACCACTCTAGTTAAATATTAAGTACAGACTTTATTTTAATTTAGTTCTATTTATATTTGTAATATGTTTATTAATTTAAAACATTTCTTTATTTATCTCATTTAAATATTTAAAATTCTTATATACAATTGTCATCTTTTCATTGTGGTTTATATCATAAATTTTAGTCACTATTGGACATTTATCTTTTTTGTTTATATATAATTTAGCCAAACTCATATGATTATTTTTAAATGGAAGAGAAATCTCAATTTCAAGATACTTTGTATCTCCCCACTCTTCTGATCCCTCTTTAACTTCTTTAATTTCATTTGATAATAGATTACTGACAAATGATAATGTATATACTTTATCCAAATCTTCATCAATTTTATACTCTTCTCCATTATCATTCATACTTATATATCCATCTTTATAAATCTTGACTCTTTCTTGACCAAACTCTATTCTCATTCCTAGTTCTTTCCCATAGTATATATTAGTTTCCTCATTATACTCTCCCCTAGAATTCTTTATTGTATAGTCCACTTGAGAAGAATATGCCTTTGTATTTTTAATAAATTCAAGAATTTCTTCATTAGTCGGATAATATTCATGTCTAAAAATAACAACTAGTATTATAGAAATAAATGGTACAGCCATTAATAATAACCATTTATTAGCTACTTTAAATTTTGTTTTCATGATTCCTCCAATTTAAATTACTCATTAATACTAATATTACTTTATGAACAGAATTATTCTATTTTGTTAATATATATTGCATAACTTTAGGAATGTTCACAATTATATCTCGTGCATTTACAACATAATTTTCCTTACCTACAAGATCTCCTATAGTTCCATGAATATGGCATCCTAATTTTGCAGCTGAAAAAATCTCCATACCTTGTGCAATTAATGAACCAATTATTCCTGAAAGGCAATCTCCCATACCTCCTGAGGCCATTTTGCTACTTCCAGTATTGTTTATTATTACACTGTCACCATCTGAAATTATTGTATTATAACCCTTTAATACTGTTATGACTCCATAATCTTTTGAATATCTTCTACACACATCAATTCTATTTGACTCAATATACTCTATACTTTTCTTTGTTAATCTAGCCATTTCTCCTGGATGTGGAGTAAAAACAGCTCGCCCTTTTAATTTCTTCAGTAAACTCTCCTTTTCAGAAATTATATTTAATCCATCTGCATCTATTAAAATAGGACATTTACTATTAGATATACACTTCTCTAACATATCTTTATTTTTGTTTTCACATCCAAGCCCTGGACCACAAATTATTATATCTACCTTATTTATTAATTGTTCAATTTTTACCTTTTCATCATAACAAATCGTCATAGCTTCAGTTAACTTAGCTGACATAAGAGATTGTATTTCTTTTTCAACTAATAATGTTACTAGCCCTGCTCCTGTTCTCACAGCTGCTTCTGTAACTAAGTATGCAGCTCCTGTAAATCCCTGACTTCCAGCTAAAATTAACACCTTTCCATAACTCCCCTTATGGCCATACACTTCTCTTATAGGCATCATTCTTTTATACTCTAAATCTTCTAACATTTTGATATTCTCACTGTATTTTTCCACTACATTCTTTGGAATACCAATTTTTATAACAGTTATTTTTCCCAAAAATTTTTTAGCTTTTAAATTAAAATATCCCTTTTTAAATACTTCTATTACTAGTGTTTCCTTAGCTTTAATTGCTAGCCCAAGAGGATTCCCTGTATTACAATCTAATCCTGATGGATTATCAATAGCTATGGTAAACCTAGAATATTGATTTATTAAATCAATTAATTTATGTATCTCTCCTTCTATTTTTCTGTTTAATCCTATTCCAAAAATAGCATCCACTACAATATCTGCATTTTGTATATCAGTCTTGATTTTTTCTATATTATCTTCAATATTTACAAATTCTAAATCAACTGACATTTTAGTTAAAATTTCATAGTTAACTTTAAATCCATAACTGACTTTTTTTGTATCTCCAACTATATAAATTTTAACTTTTTTATTTTCTATAATTAATTTTCTTGCTACTACAAGTCCATCTCCACCATTATTTCCGATCCCACAGATAAATATAAAGTTTTCTCCTTTGTTAATTAATTCATTTGTTATCCCATATCCTGCATTTTCCATTAACACTATGCCTTGAATTCCAATTTCATTGATTGTATATGAATCTAATGCTTTTGCAGCTTCTGTTGATAATATTTCCAAATTTATATCACCTCTTCAATTACTACAAATGCAACAGCATCTTCATTTGTATGTGATATAGTAACATGTATTTTACAATTTTCAAGATTATACTTTTCTATTATTTTATTACTAAGATTTATATTAGGCTTCCCTAATTCATCATGAATTACTTCTATATCATGTAACCCAAACCCTCTAATTCCAGTTCCTATAGCCTTACTAACTGCTTCCTTTACTGCAAACATCCCAGCAATGCTCTCTGCCTTATTTTTTTTACTATCAAAATAACATATCTCAACATATGTAAATGCACCTTCCACAAATGTTGGGGTTCTATTAATTATTTTTTCTATTCTTTTAACTTTTACAATATCTGTCCCTATTCCTCTTATCATATGTATACCCCTCTCCAATATTTATATTATATCAAAGTTTTATCTATACACTATATGTATGAACTTTTGTCAATATACTCTTCTACTACATCCAACAAATGAATTGGTGATACCTCATTTCTTGATAGCACATGTAATATCTTAGAAACGTTTTCTTTTTTATGTGAAATAGATTTTACTTCACTTCTAACATTATTGGTAACTAACCCCAACTCAGTATCTTCTCTTATTACTTCTATCCCATATTCCTTAATTCCTTCTAAAACTTCTTCTGTTATTTTATAAATATACTTTCTTTCCATCCCACTTGAATCTTTTGTTATAACCTCTCTATTTACCAACATTATTCCATCTCCCTTTATGTAATTTCCCTTTTATAAAACAATTCTATCATAGTCGAAAAGCAAACATTGTCAAAGGTTGTCCCGTTTTCATTAAAACCATTTTTTATTTAATGACATAAAAAAACCTAATATACCTTTCTTCTTTTCTAATTCTCCATTTTCATATAATCTAAATATATAAATATGTCGATTATTAGGTTATCCTTACAAAAGTAGGAACTTAACTAGTAAATTTGTACTATAATTAATTTTTTAATCATCTTCATATAAGTTATATTACATTCTTACTGACTATGCTTACTTTTTTATTTAGTATCTATAATAAAATAATTTCTCAATATAATATTAAAACTCCCCCATTATAAAAAGAGACAGTATAAAGTAAAAAAACTGTATACTGCCTCTTTATTAACATAAAAATATATTTCTTTTATAGAATCTAAAATTCTTATTCCATTCTTATCTTATGTTTACTTAGTATTTCTTATTTATCTATTGATTGTTTGTAGCTTCATCATTTTCGCTTCTCTTTGCACCTACAAATTTAAAGTCTTCAGCAATTACCTCAGCTATGTATCTTTTATTTCCATCTTTGTCTTCATAACTCCCTGTTCTTAGCCTTCCACTTAAACTAATATAATTACCCTTTTTTAAGTATTTACATACTACCTCAGCCTTTTTTCCCCAAACTGTTACTGGAATCAAATCAGCTTTTCTAGTCCCATCAGCTGATTTAAAATTTCTATCAACAGCAACTATGAACTTTGTAAATACTTTATCCCCAGCTTCTACAGTTCTAAGTTCAGGATCCCTAATAAGTCTTCCTAATATAATTATTTTATTCATTTTAACACCTCCTGAATATTTTCATTTTTAAGTGTTTCCATGAATATAAATTAATATTCAAATATTATCCTTATTTTTTCTATATAATCTATTTTTTCACTAATTGCCTATTTATATCTAATACAGAGTTTATTTCTACTCCAAAAATGAAAATTATTGAAGATAAAAATAACCATATCATTAATATAAATACTGCAGCTAAACTTCCATAAAATCTTGAATAATTATTATAATTATTTATATAAAATGAAAATATTATTGATATCATTAGCCAACCTACTGTACTAAAAACTGCTCCTGGTAAAACTTCTTTCCACTTTAGTTGTTTTGATGGAGTATATCTATATATGGCTGCAAACACCAATATTAAAACAAATACAATAATTCCATATCTTAAAATATTCCATACTACTCCGATCGCATTCCCAAAAGGAAATGTCTCAACTAAATAAATTCCAATAACCTTTCCAAATACTAATAAAAGAAGTGCCATTATAACTGTTATTGCTAATGTTATAGTGCTAACAAAAGATATAGTTGCTCTCTTTATATATGATCTTTCATCTGCTATGTTGTAAGCTTTATGAATTCCCTTTATAACTGCTCTAAATCCTGATGATGCTGACCATATAGATAATATGATAGAAACTCCCAACAACCCTGTATTTTGAGATTGTAAAACTTCTACTATAGTTGTTTCTGTTAATTCTAGTACTGATAAAGGTAAAATAGTTTTTAATCCTTCAAGTACTTCTTTTGAATTTAAATTCAAAAATCCAACTAATGTAAGCAGAAATACTAAAAATGGAAAAAAAGATAATACTAAATAATATGCCAATTGTGATGCAAGTGCAAATATATCATCTTTATTAACTTTAACTATTAGATGTATTAATAAATCAATTTTACTCTTTTTAATATTGTTCATGTTATCACCAATCAATCCTTTTATTGCTTCTTCTATTCTATGCTATTATTCTCATTTTTATATTAGTTTATAATATTCAATGGTTTCCATTCATTTGGTAATAAGTTAAAATACTCTCCTTTTATATACCTATCATCAATAAGTAACACTCTACCTTTATCATATTCTGTCCTAATTACTCTCCCTACAGCTTGCATAACCTTATTTATTCCTGGATATACATATGCTATTCTCTCCCCTTCTTCACCAAAATGACTTTTTATAATATCTCCCTCTAACGAAATTTTAGGATATCCCACTCCTATCACTACAACTCCAATAAGTTTATTTCCTGGCAAATCAATCCCTTCTGAAAACATTCCTCCCATTACACAGAGTCCTATTGTATTTCGTTCTTCTTTAAACTCAGCTAAAAACTTATCTCTAGCTCCCTCATCCATATTTGAATCTTGAAAAATTATTTTTTTCTCTTCAAAATTATCTCTAAAATAGATTCGTGCTTTATTCAAATATTCATATGATGGAAAAAATATTATATAATTACCTTTGATATTTTCTATAAAATCCAAAATCTTGAAACATATTTTGGATAATGTTTTATCCCTAGCAGAATATCTAGTGTTACCTTTATATAGGCACACTTTAAGATTCTCTTTGGGGAAAGGAGATTTTAATTTAAGTCTATAATCATTAACATCTCCCCCCAATACTTTAATAAAATATTGAAAAGGAGATAATGTTGCTGAAAAAAGTATTACAGCTCTAAACTTATTCATTGTATCTTTTAACTTAATTGAAGGATCTACACAAAATAAAGAAATCAAAACTTCATCTTTATTTGTATCCACATAAGTTACATAATCATCACCATACATTTCTGAAATAGCTAAAAAACTACTTATATCAAAATATATCTCTAATAATAGTTCATGAAAATTTAATTTATCTTTTCTTGTAAGAATTTCCTCAGCTTCTTTATTAAAACCTCTTAACTCTTTGCATAATTCTTTTGGGATTGCCTTGTAAACCATGGTGTTTTTCTCTTGAGATTCACAATTTCTTCTCTCCTCTATAAATAATTTATTAATTTTATTTATACTCTTATATAAGTTAGGTAATATTCCCCTAACTTCTCTTCTAAAATCTAGCAACTTACTTTTATTTAGTTTTGCACTATATATACTTCTACTTCTATCAACTAGGTTATGAGCTTCATCTATAAGAATAATATTTTTTTCTCCATCCTCATCTACTATACGTCTAAGATATACTTTAGGATCAAATATATAATTATAGTCACATATAACTCCATCACACCATTTAACTAAATCTAAAGACAGTTCAAAAGAGCAAACTTTATATTTTTTTGCATAATAAATTATCTTATCTACTGAAATATTATTTTCTTTCTCTATTATTTCAAAAATAATATTTTTAACTTTATCATAATATCCCTTTGCATATGTGCACTCTTCCTCATTGCAGTTGACTTTATCATTTAAACATATTTTTTCTTTTGCTGTTATTACAATTGATCTAAATATCAATCCTTGATTTCTTAATATTTCAAATGATTCTTCAGCAACTTTTCTATTTACACCTTTAGCTGTTAAGTAAAATATTCTATCTGCTAAACCTTCACCCAATGCCTTAATACTTGGAAATACAGTTGATATTGTTTTTCCTATTCCTGTAGGTGCTTGTAAAAATATTTTTCTTCCTTCCTTTATTGTTCCATAACAAGCTTTAATAAGCTTTAATTGTCCATCTCTATATTTTTCAAAAGGAAATTTCATTTTTTTTATTGTTTCATTTCTCAGTTCTCTATGTTTTATTTCAATAAGTACATATTTTTTATAATAATTAGCAAGTTCTTCAACATATATATCTAAATCTTTAAATTCATATTTCTTTAAAAAGGACTTTACTTCATTAGATTCTAAATTATAGTAACTTAATTGAACATATATTGTTTTAATATTTTTTTCTTTACATATCATATATGCATATATTTTTCCTTGACTCCAATGCATAACATTGAAATCTTCAAATATCTCTATTAATGGTACATATGTAGATTTTATTTCTTCAACAATTATGCTATTTCCATCACTAATAATCCCATCACATCGTCCTTCTAAATGAAGTATGAAACTTTCCATATTTATATAAGTTTTTAAGTATACTTCTTTTTCATAATTTTTATAAATTTCATTATTGCTTTTTTGCAATTTTTGATGTGCCTTTACCCCCTCTAAAGCCCTAGCATTAGTTTTAAATCTATTATCTAAACTTCCAGACTTTAAGACAACCTCAACAAATTCTCTCACAGATTTTTTTATTTCTAATACCACACCATCTCACCTTTATTCTATAAAATAAAAAATAGGAGATTCTTCTCTCCTACTCTGAATCATATTCATTAGTAATTTTTTGTACTAATTTTTTTATTATACTTGCTTGTGCCATCAACGACATTACACTAATAAAAACTCTTATTCTCTCTTCATCTTTTTTGTCTAATTCAAGAGAATTCATAACTTTATCAATCTTACTAATATCTTTAACAAAGTTTTCTAATATCTGATTACAACTTTCTTGCTGAATTTCTGTAAATATTTTGTATGCCGATTCCCAGGATATTACATCATCATCTCTATCATTTATTTCATTGAAGGCTAATCTAAATACTTTCTTTATTTCTTCTGTTGTTAGTATTGGTCTCATATAACTTAAAAGAACAAGCTCTACTAGCTGTATTTTAGTATATCCCCTCTTTTTCCCATCCTCTGGCTTACTTATAACTCCACTTTTAATATAATTTTGAACAATATTATTAGTATATTTATCATTAGAAAATCTATCATTTAAAAAATCTATTACCTGTGATAAAAACAAATCATATTGTGGTAAATCACTATATGGAATAACATTATCCTTTGATATATCCTTTACTAAATTATTTATATAATCTGAATCAAACTTACTACCCATATGTATTCCCCTTTACTTATTCGTAACTAACTATATTATATAGTATAGCAAAACTTATTACAAGTTACTTTAATAAATCATTATTTTTTTATTGCTATTCTTGGGATTGAATGGTATATTATATATAATAATATTTTTCGACAAACTATCGCTTTTTCTACAAGTTATTGTTAATTTTTATCTTTTTTATTCAATGTACTCATCTCTATATTTTTTTTGCACTACTAATATAGTTTTTACTTAATTTGTAGTTATTATGCATTCAAAATGAGTTGAATAATTAAAAAAAGTATAAAAAAATCAAATGTAAACTATTGACATTTTTAAAAAATGGTAGTATATTCAATTTAGACTTATTTTAGAGAGAAATTTGTAAATAAAAAAAACTTTTTTTCACATTTTTGGTTGACTTTATATTACAAATTTGGTAATATGATAATGTAAAATGTCGAACAATGCAAATATAAGGAGGAATTTAAAATGAAATCAACAGGTGTAGTAAGAAGAGTAGATGAATTAGGAAGAATTGTTATTCCTATAGAATTAAGAAGGACTTTAGATATCGCAGAAAAAGATGCTTTAGAAATATATGTAGATGGTGAACAAATTATATTAAAGAAATATGAACCAGCTTGTATCTTCTGTGGTGATGCTAGAGATGTTATAAATTATAAAGGTAAGAATATCTGCAAGAACTGTCTTGAAGAAATGAAAAATGGAAGATAATACACAGATACATAATTTAGTATTTTATTAATATCATACTGAAAAAGAGTACCTCTATCCCTAAGAGGTACTCTTTTTTATATTTCTATATCTGTAGAAATCTTATATACTACATTTCTCTCCATCCCTCTATCTTTAGCCACTTTTTTTACTGCTTCCTTCTTGGTAAGTCCTTCATTAATTAGAAGCATAATGTGTTCTTCTATGGTTAAACTTTCCCACTTCTCTCTATTTTCATTATCTATATCTTTTTGTTGCTTTCCTTCAACTACTAATACAAATTCACCTTTTATCCCTTTTTCTAAAAAGTATTCAATCATCTCTGTTATAGTTCCTCTTTTTATTTCTTCATGTAACTTAGTGAGTTCTCTACAAACAGCTATTCTTCTATTTCCTAATTCTTCTAATATTAAATTTAAAGTGCTTATTAATCTATGTGGAGATTCATAAAAAATCAACGATTCTTTGGCATCTCTAATATCTTCAAATATTTTTTTTCTTTCCTTAGTTTCTCTTGATATAAATCCCCTAAACTGAAACTTTGTTGTATCTAGTCCTGAATATACAAGTGCTGTTGTTATTGCTGTTGCTCCTGGAAGAACTTCAAAGCCTATATTATTTTCTATACATTTTTCAACTATTACTGCTCCTGGATCTGAAATTCCTGGAGTTCCTGCATCAGTTACAATAGCAACATTTTTTCCTTGCTGAACATTTTTTATTATTTCTTCACTTTTTATATTCTCATTATGTTTATGATAACTTATTAATGTTTTCTTTACTTCAAAGTGATTTAATAATTTTAGTGTTTGCCTTGTATCTTCAGCTGCAATAATATCAACACTCTTCAGAACTTCTAATCCTCTTAATGTCATATCTTTCAGGTTTCCAATAGGAGTTGGTACTAAAAAAACTTTTCCTTCACACATTAAATTTCTTCCCTTCCATAAATTGAGTTTATCTCATCACTATATCCACCCTCATCTTTATAAACATATAATGGTGCTTCCCACTTAAGGAACTTACCACCATCTCTTTGTCCTTCTATCAAGACTATATTAGGCGATTTTTTGGTATTCGGATGAACAAACCTTACCCTTTTAGGTTCTATCTTATATTCTCTCATTAATGTAAAGATATCTGCTAATCTTTCTGGTCTATGAACCATATAAATTCGTCCATTATCCTTCAATAAAGTTCTCGCTGCTATTATAACATCTTCTAGTGTACACATAACCTCATGTCTAGCTATAGCCAATTTATCTGACGGATTTATTATTCCAGAACTATTTAGCTTGTATGGTGGATTTACTGTTAATACATCAAATCTTCCTAATTTTTTTAAAAAATTAATATTTTTTAGGTCATTTGCATAAATTTTAATATTCGTCTCTACTTGATTTAATTTAGTACTTCTTTCAGCCATATTAGCCATATCTTCTTGTATTTCTATTCCAACTACTTCTTTAGGCGAATATTTTCCTAAAATTAAAAATGGTACTATTCCTGTTCCAGTACATAAATCTACTACTCTAAAAGATTTCTTTACATTTGCAAAATCAGATAGCAAAACTGCATCCACTCCAAATCTAAACGAATCTTTTTTCTGAATCAATTTTAATCCATTTAGCTGTAAATCATCAATGGATTCATCTTCATATATTTTAATCTTGTCCATATTTATCAACTCCGCAAAAATGATACATATTATTATACCTTAATATTTAATATCTAACAAATAAAAAACTACCTTAGATAACTCTTCTATACTAAGGTAGCTTGTTTTATTTTTCTATTTTAATATTCTTCTAGCTCTCCAGAATGCATATACTGGTCCAATTTTAATTACATCCCCAGTACGTGGAGCATGTATCATTTGTCCGTTACCAACATATATAGCTACATGTCCTGAATGTGGAAATACCAAATCTCCTGGTTGCAATTCACTTTGTGAAACTTCTACTCCTGCATTAATTTGTTCATATGTACTTGCACCTATTTCTATTCCCATTACATTTCTGTATACATATGATGTAAATCCTGAACAGTCAAAAGAGTTAGGTCCCTTTGCTCCCCATACATATGGTCTTCCTAATAAAGTATAAGCATATGACAATAGTGATCCTGCATTTCCAGATGCAACAACTCCTCTATTAGCCGCTCCTGGCGTTTTACTTAGACTAATTGTCTTTTTAGCTGCTTTAATAGCAGTATCTATCTCATTAATAACTACAGCACTTTTGGTTTGACCTCTAATAGCAGTCAATGTTGAAACTGCATCATTAAGTTGTGCTACAGTACTATCTTTATTGTTAGCTACATCCATAAAACCTTGTGCAACTTCTCTTTCCATCGGAGTTAAGAATTGCTTATTAAAATTATCTTCTTCTGTTTTTGCTTGATCTACAAGATTTTGTTGCTCCGTTTTCTTTTGGCTAAGCTCTGCTTTTTGAACTTGTATTTCATCATTAATACTCTGAATTTGACTTGCATTTGTTGCTAGTGTATCTACTTTCTCATCTAGCTTACTTTTATTATCAAGTAACTCTTGTACAACTTTTTGATCCATATTAACTAATCTTACAGCTGTATCTATTCTACTAATCAAGTCACTAAAACTATCTGCAGATGCAATTAATGAAATATAATTGGTTTGTCCACCTGATTTATATACTTCTCTAAGTCTCTTTCCTAGAACTTCTTCTTTCCCAGACATATCCGTTTTCATTACATCAATCTCTTTATTTACGCCTTCAACTTCTTTGTTTATATTACTAATTTGATTATTATTTCCATCAACCTTAATTGTTAATTGACTTATTTGATCATCAAACTCTTGAACTTTTTGATTAACTTCATTAACCTTTGCTTTCAATTCTTCATACTTATCTCTTGATTGTTGAACTTCTTGATTAGATGGAACTGCACTTACTTGAACTGTTGGAGTTATAGTTGTAATAATCATCACCCCTGCAATGATCGCAGATATTATTCTTCTGTTCATCTACATGGTCTTTTAGACCATCCCCCCCCTCATTTGTATAGAAAATTCGAAATGATATACAAGGATTATATCATCATATTTGTTTTGAAACAACTTTAGGTAGTGTCATCTAGCTTTTTTATCTCTCATTACCCTAATTATATTTCATTTTTCTATGAAATTCTACTTTATACTCCATACTGTAAATATTTTCACTCTCAATTACGACAATTCTCTTAGTAATTATATATTATTTTTCAAAAAAATGTTATCTAAATAAATATTTATGTGCTTTTATAGTGATCCCTTTCATATAAAAAAACAAGCTATTTTAGATGGCTTTTACTTACATCCAAAATAGCTTGTCTACTATTTATACTATAATATTCTTCTAGCTCTCCAGAACTTCCAAATTGGTGATATTTTTATTACATCACCTGTTTGAGGTGCATGTATTACTTGTCCATTACCAATATATATAGTTACATGTCCATCATGTGGAAATACCAAATCTCCTGGCTGTAACTCATCTCGTGAAACTTCTCTTCCTGCATTAATTTGTTCATATGTAGTTCTTCCTATATCTATTCCTGCTACATTTCTATATACATATGATGTAAATCCTGAACAATCAAATGTACTAGGACCAGTTGCTCCCCATACATATGGACAACCTATGAACTTATATGCATAATTCACAATTGCTGAAGTGCTTGTAGATGATGGAACAGACGCTTTTACATCTCCACCTCTATTTACCTTTGCTGAACTTACTGCAGCAGCGGCTGCTGCAGCCTCTGCTGCTGCTTGTTTCTCATTAACTAATTTTTTAGCATTTTCAATAGCATTATTTACTTCAGTTTCAACTTCACTACTCTTAAGCTGAGCTTTCATAGCTCTTAATGCACTAATTGCAGCATTAAGATCATCAACTGAACTATTTGGATTATTTGCAGTGCTTACAAACCCTTGCGTTGATTCTCTTTCTATTGGAACTAAATACTCTTTATAGAACTTATCTTTTTCTGTTTGAGCTTTTTCCTTAACTGCTTGTTGTTCTGTTTTCTTTTGATCAACTTGATCCTTTTGTGTTTTTATATCATTATTAATATTTTGAACTTCTGTTGATTTTGTTCCTAGTGATTCTACTTTTTCATCAAGCTTAGTTTTGCTATCTTTTAAATCACCTACAATTTTTTGATCTGTATTAACTAACTTTACAGCTGCATTTACTTTACTAATTAAATCACTTAAACTATCTGCAGAAGCAATTAATGAAATATAATCAGTTTGTCCACCTGATTTATATATCTCTCTCAATCTTTTTCCTAATAACTCTTCTTTATCAGATATATCTGTTTTAGTTTGTTCAATTTCTTTATTTGTATTTTCTACCTCTTTGTTTATATCGTCAATTTGCTTATTATTATTATCAATTTTACTAGTTAATTGGCTTATTTGATTATCAAATGCCTGTAATTTTTCATTTTCTTGAGCAACTTTTCCCTTTAATTCCTCATACTTATCTCTTTGCTGCTGCACTTGTTGGTCTGACGGAGCTGCACTAACTTGAATAGTTGAAGCCATAGTTGTAACAACAAATACTCCTGCAATAATTGCAGATATAATTCTTCTTTTCATAAATAATGGTCTCTTTGACCATCCCTCCCTTCGCAGTATATAAAATCCTAAACTTTACATATAATTATAACATTTTACTTATTATGAAACAATGTGTAGTGGTTTTTATATACTTTCTCTATCCCAAATTAGAGTTCATTATCCAACATATATTCTATTATCCTATTAAATCCTATCATATTCTTTATTTCGTAGACAATTCATCTTATTTAGGCTTATTCTTATGCTCTATTTATATATTATCGTTAATTTATTATTTTTCTTTAGTACTAAATTATCATTTTTTGATATTTTTCTTTATTGCCAGATTTAGAAGTTATATTTGACATATTATGTACATCAATATATAATAGTATATGTGCTACGGGGTGTGGCGCAGATGGTAGCGCGCATGGTTTGGGACCATGAGGTCGCAGGTTCGAGACCTGTCACCCCGACCAATTAAAAGGTAGATTATTGTCTACCTTTTTTTATTACACTATATAAATATTCTGAGGTGACATATGCTTAAAGATATAAAAGGAGCAATATTTGATTTAGATGGTACTCTTATCGATTCTATGTGGGTATGGGAACAGATAGATATTAATTATCTTTCTTCAAAGGGTATCCCAGTTCCATCAAACCTAAAAGATGAAATTGGTCATCTTAGCTTTGAGCAAACAGCAATTTACTTCAAATCTAAATTTAAATTAGAAGATTCTATTGAAACTATTCTAAATACTTGGAATAGCATGGCTTACAATTTCTATTCTAATAAAGTTAGTTTAAAACCTGGAGTATTACCTTTCCTAAATTATCTACAAAAATTAGGAATAAAAATTGCTCTTGCTACAAGCAATAATAAAATATTATTAGAAACTGTATTAAAATCAAATGGTATTTATGATTATTTCGATGCTATTACAACTACTGATGAAGCTAAACTCAACAAAAGCAATCCAGATGTATATCTTTTAGCTGCTAGTAGGTTAGGAGTATCTCCTAAAGACTGTATAGTATTTGAAGATATTCTTGAAGCTGTTAGAGGTGCTAAATTAGCTAATATGAAGGTTATAGCTGTTTATGATAAATCTTCTGAATATCAAAGAGATAAATTGGTGCTTGAAGTGGATAAATATATATATAATTTTAATGAAATTTTATAATAAAAAGACTGCTATCAAAATTAGCAGTCTTAATTTTTGTTATGTATTTTTCTGATTATTTTCTTTCTACGCCATACTTGTTTTCTAATTCCTTAGTTACATCAAGGTATTTTTTTTGTTGTGCTTCTTGAATCAATTGTCCAGTAACCATATCTTTAACTTCTTCAAAATTCTTTTCTTTTGGTTCATTTTTTTCTTCTACTAATATTAAGTGATATCCAAATTGAGTTTTAACTGGTTGTGTTACTTTTCCTATTTCTGCTGCAAAAGCTGCATCTTCAAACTCTGGAACCATCATTCCTCTACCAAACGATCCAAGATTTCCTTCTTGTTCTTTTGATGGACATGTTGAATATTCTTTAGCTGCATCTTCAAAAGTCATCTTTCCTTCTTCTATTTCTGACTTTATCTTATTTGCTTCTTCTTCTTTTTCAACCAAAATGTGTTTAGCTGATGCTGTAGCTTGATCCATAAACTTTTCTTTATTTTCATTATAATAATTTTCAACTTCTTCATCAGTAACAGTAACTTCTGATAATACCTTATTTACTGTCATTTGTATAAGAATTTCTTTAGCTAACTTCTTTACAGTTTCTTTGTATTCATCTGTTTCATCTAATTTTATCTCTTCTCCAAATTTTCCAAATAACTCAAAAGCTATAGTTTGCTCTAATAATTGCTTTTTGCTTTGTTCGTTGTTCATATACATCCTTTTATCCTCAGGATATCTCATAATAATTTCGTTTAAATCCTTATCTGTTATTTCATTTCCTGCAACAACTGCCCATATCTTATTTTCCATTGTTTTTCTCCTTTTAATATAAAATAGTATAAGTACATTTTATCAGTATATAATACTTATAACAACTAATTAATTTTCTAACCTTAACCATTTATATAAATATTTTTATCAATATAAAAAAGCACTAACTTAAGTTAGTGCTTTTTCCTGGTGGCTCGACCAGGAATCGAACCAGGGACACGAGGATTTTCAGTCCTCTGCTCTACCGACTGAGCTA